>DATMQU010000248.1:0-3166 GCA_035566715.1 Vicinamibacteria bacterium | reverse complement strand
AGCAGATCGCGGTCCCCGCGTTCGTGTCCACGCTTGCCATCTGCATCGTCTTTCTCCCCATGTTCTTCCTCACGGGGGTGGCGCGCCACCTGTTCGTACCCCTGGCGGAGGCAGTGGTCTTTGCCATGCTCGCCTCCTACCTTCTCTCGCGGACGCTCGTGCCCACCATGGCCAAGTACCTTTTGCGCTATCAGGCCCGGGGAGGTCCGGGCGTCGCGGAGGCCGGCCGCAACCTATTGGTGCGCTGGCAGATCCGCTTCGAAGAGGCCTTCGAGCGGCTCCGCGAGAGGTACCACGCGCTTCTGGAGCGCGTCCTCTACCACTGGCGGCCGTTCCTCTTCCGCTTCACCGTGGGCTGCCTAGCCTCCTTCGCCCTTATTCCTCTGGTGGGACAGGACTTCTTTCCCGCCGTGGACAGCAGTCAATTCAAGCTCCACCTCCGCGGGCGGACGGGAACGCGCATCGAGGAGACGGCCCGGCTCTGCGATCTCGTCGAGCAGTCGCTGCGGAAGGTGGTTCCGCAGAGTCAGCTCTCCAGCATCATCGACAACATCGGCCTCCCCTACAGCGGCATCAACCTCTCCTACAGCACGTCCGCGCCCATAGGTCCTGCCGATGCCGACATCCTCGTTAGCCTGGCCGAGAACCACAGTCCAACCGAACAGTTTGTCCACGACCTCCGGTTGCGTCTTCCCAAGGAGTTCCCGGGGGTGACCTTTTCCTTCCTCCCCGCCGACATCGTGAGCCAGATCCTGAATTTCGGGCTGCCCTCCCCCATCGACATCCAGGTGGTGGGATACGACTTCGAAGGGAATCGGGCCTACGCAGAGCAGGTGTTGCGGCGCGTGAAGTACATCCCGGGAGCCGTCGACCTGCGGATCCACCAGCCCTTCGATCAACCCAAGCTGCACGTCAACGTCGATCGGACCAAGGCCGAGCTGGTTGGCTTCACCCAGCGGGAGGTTGCCAGCAACCTTCTCATTTCCTTGAGTGGGAGCTTTCAGACCTCGCCCGCCTTCTGGCTCAACCCGAAGACGGGCGTCAGCTACTCCGTGGCCACGCAGACGCCCCAGTACCAGAACTCCACCCTGAGCGATCTGGAGGGCATTCCCGTAACGGGGGCCAGCGGTGCGCGGTCTGAGATCCTAGGGAGCCTAGGGTCGATTACCCGGGGGGTGGGCATGGGTGTGATCTCCCACTACGACATCCAGCCCGTGATCGACATTTTTGGCTCCGTCCAAGGACGGGACCTAGGTGCCGTAGCCCGAGAAATCGCGCGCGTCATCCGGGAGACCCAGAACCAAGTGCCGCGCGGGTCACAAGTCGTGGTCCGCGGCCAGATCGAGACCATGCAGTCTTCCTATGCGGGCCTGCTTTTCGGCCTCGTCTTCTCGATCGTGCTCGTCTACTTGTTGATAGTGGTGAACTTCCAGTCGTGGTTGGATCCCTTGATCATCGTGGCCGGCCTTCCCGCGGCCCTGGCGGGGATCGTTTGGATTCTGTTCGTCACCGGAACCACCCTGAGCGTCCCCGCTCTCATGGGCTCGATCATGTGCATGGGCGTCGCCACCGCGAACAGCATCCTCGTGGTCAGCTTTGCCAAGGAGCAGATGGCCGCGGGCAAGGAGGCGGCAGAGGCGGCCACCGAGGCCGGCTACACTCGTTTTCGCCCCGTGCTCATGACCGCCCTGGCCATGATGATCGGGATGGTGCCCATGGCATTGGGGATGGGGGAGGGGGGCGAGCAGAACGCGCCCCTGGGCCGGGCGGTGATAGGTGGCCTCCTTTTCGCCACCGCCGCCACCATCTTCTTTGTGCCCGTCTTCTTCAGCGTGGTTCACGGCCGGCGAAGGCGCCAAGCCTAAGTTGCTTTCGACCAATAGGGTGTGCAGGGGGATAGTCCATGAAGGTTGCAGAGGACTCCGGGGAGCCGGAGGGGGCGCAGCGGCCGTTCCGGTCCTGGTCGACGGTGGTCATCGTGGCCATCCTTCTCGTCGGCTCCCTGATGGTGCCGCGCCTCCGGGCGCGGGCGGCGCTGGGCAAAGAGACCTTGCTCATGGCCGTCCCCACCGTCTCCGTCGTCCATCCCCGCCGGGCGCCCGCCGATCAAGAGGTCATTCTTCCCGCGAACATACAGGCGTACACGGACGCCCCCATCTACGCAAGGACGAATGGCTACCTGAAGCGCTGGCATGTGGACATCGGGGCCCACGTGGTGAAGGGTCAGCTTCTAGCGGAGATCGACACCCCCGAGATCGATCAGCAGCTTCAGCAGACCAGGGCGGACCTGGCCACGGCGGAAGCCAACGCGCGCCTGGCCGAAATCACCGCCCTTCGTTATCGGGGCCTGCTCAAGACGGATTCCGTCTCCACCCAGGACGCGGACAACGCAAACGGCGATTTCGAAGCCAAGCGCGCCATGACGCAGTCGGCGCGGGCGAACCTGCAGCGCCTTGAGGACCTCCACTCCTTCCAGAAGATCTTCGCCCCCTTCGATGGAGTGATAACGGCCCGCAATACCGACATCGGGGCCCTGATCGACTCCGGGAGCAGCGGCGGGGCCGCGCGCGAGCTCTTTCACATCGCGTCCACTTCAAAGCTTCGCGTTTATGTCAACGTCCCCCAGGTCTACTCCCAGGCCGCCAAGCCGGGGTTGTCCGCGGACTTGACCTTGGCGGAATTTCCGGGGCGACGCTTTCAAGGCACCCTGGTCCGAACGGCGGAGGCGATCGACACCGCATCGCGCACGCTCCTCGTTCAGATCGATGTGGCCAATCCGAGCCGCGAGCTGCTCACGGGTGCCTTTGCCCAAGTGCACTTGAAGCTGCCGACGAGGGCCGACTCCTACCTTCTCCCTGTCAACGCGGTCGTCTTCCGCTCCGAAGGCGTGCGCGTAGCCACGGTCAAGGAAGGCAAGTCGGCTCTCGTGCCCGTTGTGCTGGGTCGGGATTTTGGAACGGAGGTGGAGGTGCTGGCCGGCCTGGCGGCCACTGATGACGTCATCGAGAACCCCCCGGATTCGCTGGTCTCCGGCCAGGAGGTCACGATTGCCGCGCCCAGCGCTGAGGGGGCGCGATGACCGCGGTGGGGGAGACCTCCTCGCCGGTGAGAAGGCGGCGGATTGCCGGGGCGAGTAGGCTGGCGCCCGGCCTTCTTCTTTGTGCGG
>DATMQU010000247.1:0-5878 GCA_035566715.1 Vicinamibacteria bacterium | reverse complement strand
ACCAGTACTTCCTGATCCTGCGCCGCGCGCGCTGAGCGCGGCCGGCTGGTCCTCACCCCGCGCGGCGGCGGGCGCGTCACCGTCGAGGTCACCCGAGGGGCTGACAAGTGGGCGATCCGCGCGTAGCCGAGAGCCGTTGATGGCGCGCGCTCTGGGGTGCACTACGCGGCCGAGGAGCTCCGGATACACGATCGGGCGACGATCCCCGAAATGACCTCATGCCACGTGATCGTGGACCTGCTCGCCTCGGGGCAGGTTGCCCAGCTGAACGTGGGATGGTTGGTCGCCTGGCAGCCGGACTCACGGCCACCGCTACAGGACTTCTGTGGAACCGTGGGTCAGGAGGGTGAGGCGACCTATCGGGCCCTCTTCATCAAGGCGATGTGTTTGAGGGAGACGGACCCAGTCACCGTACCTTGCACCGCATTGTTGTTATCCGCTCCGATCATGGGCTCCGTCATCGTCTCCACCGCCCTGAACCCTGCCCAGCACATTGACGGAACTCGACGCTGGTCATCGCGTGAGCGCCGCACACAGTAGCCGAGCGAGGCCCACGCCCGCCTGCGCCGGCTCGTCGCCCAGTTGCTGCGGGCCCGCGCCAGGAGAGTCCCAAGTTCTTGTTCATCCTAGAGGGCGGGCTTGTCCAGGCAGCACGCCATATGGGTCTGGACGGGCGAATGACGCCAGCGCGGGGACTATCGACGCCGATGTTCAGTTTGTGCTATTCGATTCGGCGCCCGATGAGCGGAGGCTGCTCCTTCGGGTTCTGCTGCTGCCTCCCCACCGTACTAGCCCCAGCCCGCCCGAAGTGTCAAATCCATAACACGTGCAGCTTTCAGGTACGAACTACGCGCCGCCATAGCCACACCTCGGTAATTATCTCCAGCGC
This sequence comes from Vicinamibacteria bacterium, assembly GCA_035566715.1. GTDB lineage: Bacteria > Acidobacteriota > Vicinamibacteria > Fen-336 > Fen-336 > DATMML01. Next base: position 4,989 of record DATMQU010000247.1, on the reverse strand, counting down.
CCTACCCCCTCGCTGTGCGTAAGCCCGCGAGAAATCAACGGCAGCCAACTGGAATGCGGCTTGCTCTATTGAGATCTCATGGACTTCGTGCAGCTAGCCATTGTCCTTGGTCCGCTGCTCGGGGCCGCGGTCGGCTATCTTATCGACGGCGTAACAGGCGCGACGTCGGGCTTCTTGATCCCGATCGGGCCGCTTGTCCTGGCGTGGCTCGTCGGGGGGCGCTGACCATGCGCTATGACCGCTACGGCAGAAGCGATCGTCCAAGTCCTCGGGCCAGGCGCCAGGAGCGTGTTCGTCCCCAACGCGGGAGGGTAGCCAGGGCACTAAGACGCATTCTGGTGAGGGTCGATCCTGCGAGTCGTTGAAACATTGCCGCTGTTGCTGATAGCGACGGTCCTCTTCATGTGGGTAATCTTCGCGCCCCCGACCTCAGACGAGCGGACCCCCCTGCATGATTCGATGGGCGCCAGCACGGGCATTGCGTGGCGATAGCTCGGATCGGAAGCGCTGCCGCGCGCCCCTATTGTCGGCAAGCGATGGTCGGCGAAATCACGGGTCCCCTATGTCGCCCGGATTTGTTCGCCCGAAGGGGATGATCCACCCTCTTGTGGCCGTTGCTTCGGGCCTCTCACCAGTGCTCTGCCAGACTCTGGGGACCATGCACGACTGTGGTCCCCCCTCATCGGGATGATCATCGGGTTCCTGTTCGCTTGGGGCGCCTTCGAGCTGACGGATTCTGAGCGCGATCGTCTTCAAAGTGGAAACTAGGGGGAGGGTTGGCCGCTCTCTCCACCGCCCTATGCTTGAGCCTGTGAACACGACGGCTGCTCGGGGCACGCCGGGACCCCAAGTTACGATGAACGCAAGGAGTTCCGATCCAATCACCAAGGGCTTGCATCATCTGAAGCACGTCACGAAGATGAAGCACGTCACGAAGACCTCGTCCGGGTGGCTTGCGCGCTGTCCGAGCCATGACGATCACTCCCCCAGTCTCTCGGTCGGACAGGCGACGGACGGAACGGTCCTCCCGAAATGCTTTCCGGAGTCCAGACCCAGCGCGCCCAGGATCAGCCGGACGCGCGGCGCGAGCTGGGCCGGCTTGGCCGGGGCCCCGCCGGCTAGGAGCGCCGCGAGCGCGACGGCCACGGGGATCCAGAGAGCCCGGTCGGTCGGGACGACGACGGGGATTGGGCGGCCGAGGCCGTCCGCGGGTCCGACCGTCACGTGGGTTGTCTGGTCCATGCGGTGACGCTCCACGGCGGAAGGTGGAGCAACCCGCATGCCGCCCTCGGAGTCAATCCTGGCGGCTACTTGGGAGGCCTTCGCGATCCACCGGTGACCACCGGCGTCTGGCCACACCCCACTTCTTGGCAAGGGTGGCCTACAGCTGGTGCTGCGCCTGCTGCTCCAACGTCAGGGCGCCGTGCAGACGGCGCGATGAAGCCGGAGTTCATCCCGGGGCGATGGCTCTTCCCGTCTGACCAGACGAGCACTGCCGCACGGTCCTGGCCCCGTCTAGTCCGGGTCGGCCAAAAAAATCTCTGGTGCTACCGTAGTTGTTGGGTGGGCGCCGACGCCACCCCCGGCTCGTCGCCCTGGCAACCGGCGGGGGTCGGACAAGGAGGCGAGCATGGTGGTCTCCTGGACGGTGGTCTCCTGGACGGTGGTCTCCTGGGTACGCCACGTGGCGGCCGCCCTCGCGCTACTGGTTCTCGCATTGCTTGGGATCGAGGTCGCGTTCTTCCTGCTGGCCGCGGCCTTCATGTAGTAGACCCCAACCAGGCGGGCGCGCCGTTCTGCTCACATGAGCCCGGACGACGACGCAGCGCTGGCCCGATTCGCGCTGCTCGACGGTTTCTTCCGGCGCCGGGGCGAGGCCGGGAAGCTCTACTGCGCAACCTGCCTTGTGGGGCAGCTCCGAGCGCGCGGCTCGCGCGCCTTCTCGCTGGCTGCCGTCCAGGGGGGCGGTCAAAGACGCGTTCAAGCGCCCTGGCGAGTTGCAGCTGAGGCTAGCTGGAACGTGTGACGCCTGCCAGAAGCCGCGTCCCTGCGTTGGGGCCGCGCGACCAGAATAGGGGGCATCGGCCAAGAGCCGTGAAGTACAGCGCCACTGTCGCTTGTTTTCGCGATCGTCGGCGTCGTGCTCTGGATAGAAGGCGGGCCGCACCCGCGCACCCGGGCGGCCTGGCTGCTGCTGGTGGCGATCCTGATCGTTTCCGCCCTGCCGATGCTCCTTTGCTGGCTGTTCTGCTATACAGCTGCCGCGCCCCTTCCCGGTATCCCGGACCGGAGTCGATGAGCAAGGCCGCCCGATTCCAACTACCCGTGTCCGCGCTGCGGGCTCGAGGTCGCGTTAAGTTCGTGCCCGTTTGAGGGAGCCTTTACCGCCTTTTCGTACTTCGGCGTAGGGAGATCGGGGATGGCTTCGCGGAGAATAATCTCGACCGCAATGCGGAGATCCTCATCTGCCGGGGAGTGCGCTCGTTTCCCGGGGATGTCTCCCGTGGAGCTACGTCCGGTTCGCTCGTTCACAAAGACTCTTCCAGTCCGGAGTCTTCAGTGAGCACTCTTGCGTGGCCACCGCAGCCTCGGCCACACGTCCGGCCTTCCGGAGCAGCCGGATCTTGTGCGGGCGCCATTGCGGGTCGTCCGCAAAGACCCGGGACGCCTTGTCCGTCCAGCCGAGCGCCTCCTTGATATTGCCCGAGCGTTCGTGGATATCGATGAGCTCCTGGTACACCAGGGCCACCGGCTCCTTCGCGTTCACCGCGCGCACCAGCGCGCTGACCGCCTCCGGATGATGGCCCAGAGCATCCGCCGCGCGTGACAGGACGACGTTCGGATAGGCGTCTGCCGCGGTGGGCCCGGCGGCCGCTTTCTTCGCGGCGCTGTACGCCTCCTGGTCCTTGCCGGTCTCGAGGGCGGCCTGCGCCGCGAACGCGAGCTTGTAGTTGATCATCACCTGTTTGACGTCGGGGCGTCCGACGAGCGCCGTCCACGGCCCCGCTCTCGGTTCTGCCAGGGTACGACTACCATAGTGCCGCTCGAGGTACGCGGCAGTCTCGTTGATCCGCTCCTCGGTCTTTGGGTGGTTCACCGCCACTCGGTCGAGGAGGTCCTTGTAGATCACCCGCCCCTTCTCCTGCCAGCTCTGATTGCCCGTCTCCTGGATTTGGGCGAGCAGTGCATTGTTGCGCTGCTCGTCGGTCCGCTCCCAGGCGCGCAGCTTCTCCAGCATGCTGATCATCGCAACCGGTGAATAGCCCGCCTCGACGAGTAAGTCCACCCCGAGGAGGTCCGCTTCCTTCTCTTGCCCGCGCGTCCAGGCGGGCAAGACCAGCTTATCGGTGACCCGGACCACGGTCTCGGCGGTGTCCCGCCCCTGTCGGTCGCCCTTCGGGGACTTCTTGGTGCCGTTCAGCATGTTCTTGGTGTCGAGGCCCAGCTCGTACAGGGCCCGACCACGATGCTGGACATCTGCGAAGAGGTCCGCGGTGTGATGGGTGAGCAGCACGTGGGACATCTCGTGCGCGAGGATCGCCGCCACTTCGTCCAGGCTCTGGAGCTCCTCGATGCAGCGCATCGAAATATAGACGTTGCCGTCGGCGGTCGAGTACGCGTTGAACTCCTGGCTGGCGACGATCCGGACTTGACCAGGCACCCCGGTCTTGCCCGACACCGCAAGCAGCTTCGCGCGGGTTCCCGACAGAAATTCCTCCAGGCGTGCTTGCCGGACGAATCCGAACGGCTGGGCCCGCTGCCGGGCAAGATCCTGCTCCTCCCCGATCGCCACCGTCGACGGCTGGTACGGGCCGGGCTTGAGTTCGGAAAGGAGGGTGGCCTTCTCCCCCTTGGAGCTCGACAACCCGATGTCCGGCAACTTGGCCTTCCACGGCTCGGCCCCTCCGCTGCAGCCGACCGCGCACATCACGCTGACGCAGACGAGTGCGGCCCACCGCATCAGCAGCCCTCCCCCACGCCCCGGCTGAAACCTGGCTTCGGCTGCTTGCCTCCCTTGGGTTTGCACTCACCGGCGGCGCTAGTCGCCGGTATCGTGGTGTTCGCCTCGACGAGATACGCTTTCACGCAGTAGCGATCGCCATCCACCACGACACGCAGGAATAGCGGTCTGTCCGACTGCTTCGTCGCGGGCCACGGACCTCGAAACTTACCCGGACCTCGAAAGTCGTTCTGGGACACTTGCCCCACCGACTTCGAGAGGTCGTCACAGCTAAAGAGATCGACGGAGTCGCCCCGGATCTTCGTGACCTGGAGCTCGTCCGCTGACGCCGACGATCCCGTGAAGGCGACGGTCACCATGGCCCAGACCACGACCATCCCGCGGATGAGCGCCGTGTACTCCGCCATACCCTCCTCCTTCAACCTTACCCCGCAGCCATACGCCGATGACGCTGTCGAGCGGCCGCTTCCACCTTGCCCACTTCCCCCATGCGCGGTCTGACGTGACCGTCTCCCGGAACCGCACGTACGTGCGCGCCGCCTCCTCCAGGTGCGCGGTCACGTGCCGGGCGATCTCGAAGAACGCCAGGTAGCCGACGACGTTCCGTGGCCCGAGATTCAGCACGCTGAAGCTGCCGATGGCCGCAATGGCGACGAGCACCGATGCCACCAGGAACAGGCCGTCCCTTCGGATGACGACCTTGTACGCCCAATACCCCGCCACCACCGTCCACAGCACCGCCGCCTCGGAGAGGACCCCGCTGCCGATCACAGCGCCCACCCCGGCAACCAGGAGTATCGTCCAGGCCACCGGGTCGATGAAGGTCTTCGGCGAGTCCCTCGCTTCCCGGGGAGTGACCCACGCCTCCAGGGGCTGCGCCCAAGACGCGTGGCCGGCTCCCACCCAGAGCATGACGAGCGCGACCAGCAGTCCAACGTCGGCGACCGCGCTCCGCCAGCTCGGCCAGGCCCACGCCGGCCGGTCCGCTCGCTTGTAGGCCTCCCCGAAGGACACGAGGTTGTCATACG
>DATMQU010000246.1:0-2285 GCA_035566715.1 Vicinamibacteria bacterium | reverse complement strand
GGGGCGGGGGCGGGCCGGGCGGGGGCCCGGGCGGTGCCCTCCTCGCCGAGGCCCTCCTGGAGCAGCCGGGCCAGAGCGGCGACGGCCTCCCCCGCGTCGGGTCCCCGCGCGGAGAGCAGGACGGAGTCGCCGCTGTCCACTTCCAAGCCCATGATGGCGACGACGCTCTTGGCGTTGGCCTGCCGGTCACCGCGGTGAATCCGAATTTCCGATTGGAAGGCCTTGGCATGGCTGGCCAGCACCGCGGCCGGCCGGGCGTGCAAGCCCGTCGGGTTGGGAACACGGATGGGGGCGGAGGTGGCGGCGGGGCCGGCGGCGGGCGGTGGCGCTGCCCGCGGGGCCTCCGCCGCCAACGTCAGCTCCAGGACCACGTCCTGGCCCGCGGTGACGAAGCCCGTGCAGGCGCGCAGCTTGGCCACCCGCTCGCTGGTCGTGACTACGATCTCGGTGAGCAGGCTGCGCGCGTGGGTGGCCACGTAATCGGCGTCGAATTCGATGAGGGTCTGGCCGGCGGTGACCGTTTGGCCGACTCTCACCCCGGGCCGGAAGCCCTCGCCCTTCAGGGTCACGGTGTCGAGGCCGATGTGGATCAGGACCTCGAGGCCGGGGAGGGGCGCGAGCGTGATCGCGTGCCCGGCAGAGTGGATCTGGACCACCCTTCCATCGCAGGGGGAGAGAAGGCGGTCGGTGATGGGATCGATGGAGACGCCGTCGCCCACCATCTTCTGCGAGAAGACCGGATCCGGCACCTGCTCGATGGGCAGGAGAGGACCGGAGAGAGGGGCAAGAAGAAGAAGGGAGGGGGGTTCCATGGGCGCGATTATTGGAGGGGGCGGGCGGGCACGCAAGGGGCGCGGCTAGAATACGGCGGTGTTCCGCTTCCCGTCCAGTTTCGTGTGGGGCTCGGCGACGGCGGCCCTCCAGATCGAGGGTGGGGCGCGGGAGGACGGCAAGGGGCCGTCCGTTTGGGATGTCTTCTGCGCGGAGCATCCCGAGCGCGTCTTCGGCGGCGCCACCCCCGAGGTCGCCTGCGACCACTACCACCGCTACGCGGAGGATGTCCGGCTCATGCGCGAGCTCGGCCACCGCGGCTACCGCATGTCGATCTCGTGGCCACGGCTCTTCCCGGAGGGAGCGGGCGCCCTCAACCAGCGGGGTGTCCGCTTCTACCACCGCCTGTTCGACGCCCTGCTCACGCACGGCATCGAGCCGAATGTCACCCTCTACCACTGGGATCTGCCCCAGACGCTGGCCGCGCGCGGCGGCTGGGAGAACGGAGACACCATCGCCGCCTTCGCCGACTACGCGGAGGCCTGCTTCCGTCTCTTCGGCGACCGTGTGCGTCTGTGGACGACGTTCAACGAGCCGGGCTGGTCCACCCTCCACGGCTACGTCACCGGCCTTCATCCCCCCTCCCGGCGCGACGGGCGGGCGGCTGCCCAGGTGGCCTGGAATCTGCTGGCCGCGCACGGGCGGGCCCTCTTCATCGGGCACCAGAGCCGGCCGGACACCAGGATCGGCATCGCCCTCAACCTCTCCCCCGTCTATCCCGCCACCGAAGCTCCGGAAGACACTGCCGCGGCGGGGGTGGCGGACGGCATCCTCAACCGCCTTTTCCTCGAACCCGTGCTGGGGGGGACGGTGCCCGAAGACCTGCTCGAGCTCGGCCACCGGCACGGCCTGCTCCCGGTGCGCGAGCCGGAGGACGAGCGGCGGCTCGCCCAGGACACCGTGGACTTCCTGGGCGTCAACTACTACTATCCCCACCACGCCAGCGCGTCCGCCCGCGACACCCGCTTCGCCCTCAACACCTCGGGACGAAAGGAGGACCGGAGCCAGTTCTCCCTGGGCGGGTTGTTCGCGCTCGTCCGCAATCCCCGCGGGCGCTACACCGACTGGGACTGGGAGATCTTTCCGGAGGGCCTCTACGACCTGCTGCAGCGGGTGCACGCCCGCCGACCCGGAATCCCTGTCTACGTCACCGAGAACGGCATCGGTCTCGACGACCGGCTGCGGGACGGAGTGGTGGAGGATCCAGCGCGGATCGAGTTCGTGCGCGAGCACCTCGAGGCCGTGCACCGCGCGATCGCAGCCGGGATCCAAGTGAGGGGCTACTACATGTGGTCGCTGATGGACAACTTCTCTTGGATCAACGGCTACAAGAAGCGCTACGGCTTCCTCTACGTGGACCGTTCCACTCTCGCCCGCTACCCGAAAAAGAGCGCGCTCTGGTTCCGGGACGTGGCCGAAAACCACGGCTTCTGAGCCCACCCCGAGGGACGCGG
>DATMQU010000245.1:0-5837 GCA_035566715.1 Vicinamibacteria bacterium | reverse complement strand
ACCACAGGAACTTCGAAGGGGTCCGACACAGACTTCTGCAGTCCGAGCACGACGCCAGCTTGTTTGCCAACCAGACCGCCTGGCGATCGACCGCTGACAGCGCACTCCTGGATTGCTCAACCCGGAAGGACGCATACTGACGTCATCTCCGACATGCAGGCCGGAACCCCTCCCGGGCCTCGTCCCGGAAGGGGAGCTGCCACTCTCTCACTTGTCGCTGGTCTCGATCTTAGAGGCCACGTGTCGCACACCGGCACAGTCGTAAGCGCTCTCGATCGCCCGAAGCTTCTGGGCCACGGCCTGGGTGCTTCCACCGAGGAGCACCACGCCGTTGTCAACCGACTCCACCTTGATCCCGTCGAGGCTCTTGTCGCTCTTCAGGGCGACCTCGACCGCTCTCCTTACGTCGCTGTCCGAGGCCTTCACGGCCTCCTTGCGACTCTCCGGCACGACCTCCACCAGGTTCCGGACGCCCGTCACGCCCTCGACGCTCCGGACCGCGCCCTCGGCCCTGTCCTTCTCTGCCTGGCTGCTCACCTTACCGTGGAGGGTGACTTGCCCATGCTCCGTATCGACCTTGACGTCCGTACGGCCCGCGCCATCTGTAGTGAGGAGCGCGATCCTGGCTCTGGTCGTGATCCAGGCGTCGGGGCGCGCCGCGTGCGCCGATAGAACGGTCAGGTTCCAGATTAAGAGGGCACTGCCCAGTGTCAGACCCAGTCTTCTGCTTGAACTCATACGCCTCCTTGCAGCGCCTTGGCGTCCCGCCGTCTAGCGGTCGCGCAGCCCATCGGCTGCGGCGCTCCTGCCACTCCCCACCGCAACCTCCGTGCCACCGTTGGCACCGGTTTTGGCTTTATCCGTGCGAGCGGGCGCGGCCCTGGACCCCCTTTCCGGAGGAACAATCTACAAACCAGCTTCCGCAAACGCCTAAGTTGCGGTCGCTTTTAGCCACCAGTCGGACCCCGATCTTGCCTCTAGAAGGCGTAACTCAGTTCCCCGGCTACGACTCCGCGTCGGAGACCTCCATGATGGTGTAGGCACGCTGGTTGCAGGAGCACGTCTCATCTCATCGGCTGCCACACCGTTGGCGAACGGCAGGAGACTTCGGAAAAGCGATCAGTGCGGCACAACGCACCATCCATCATGGGTGACGGACGACCCACAAACAGAAGTTGGAGGACCCGAGCGGGCCGGAAGCTAGTATGAGCGCTGAACCGTCTGTCTCCCCAGAAGTGCATCGTCGGCGAGAGAAGGGGCCCTTGGCCGTGGGTCAAGAGAGGGAACGGATGGGAGGTGGATTCGACGGGCGACTCGGGGGCTACGCGATCGGCCTGGGTGCCGTCGTCCTGGTCGCCGTCATCAAGCTCGCCCTCGACCCGTTCATCGACACTCAGACCCCCCTACTGCTGTTCCTCGGCGCCGTGATGACCTCGGCCTGGTACGGTGGATTCAGGCCTGGGCTGGCGACGACGCTGCTCGCGGCTCTGGCCAGCCTGTTCCTGCCACCCCGCTTCTGGTTGACGCCCGGGGACTCCCTAAACCTCGCCCTCTTCCTCCTCGAGGGCAGCCTAATCAGCCTCTTCGTCAGTGGGCTCGGCACGGCCCGTGGCCAGCCGGACCTCGGCATGGAGGGAGCCCTCGGCCGATTGGTCAAGCGCCAGAAATCCGAGAGGACAGCTCAGGAGCTTCAACCCGAGCTCGAGATCCTCAACCGACTAGGGCTCACGCTCGCGGGCCAGCTTGACATGGAGAGGCTAGTCGAGGCCGTAACCGCCGCCGGGGTTACAATCACGGGCGCCGCGTATGGCGCTTTCGCCTACAGGGACACATCCGGCGATTGGACCCACTTTGTCTCGGGAGCTCCCTGGGATGCCTTCGTCGACTTCCCCTTGCCTCAAGATGCCGACGCCTTCGGAACACCCTTCCCACCTGAGGTTTCCCGAAGCGACGACCTCATGCAGGACCCTCGCTATGGCCAGAACCTGCCATTCAAACGGATGCCGCCCGGCCAGTCGCCCGCCCGCAGCTACCTTGCGGCACCCGTGCGCTCTGGCTCCGGCAACCTGCTGGGGGGCCTCTTCTTCGGCCATCCCGATCCCGGGGTTTTCCAGGAGCGTCACGAACGCTTGCTCGCGGGCCTCGCGGCCCACTCCGCCATTGCCGCGGATAGCGCGCACCTCTATCGTGAGGCGCAGGAAGCGCGCACGGCGGCCGAGGCAGCAAACCGTGTCAAGGACGAGTTCCTGGCCACCCTGTCGCACGAGCTGCGGACCCCACTGACTGCGATCGTCGGCTGGGCGCACCTGCTCCAGCGTGGCCAACTCGCCCCCGACGAGATGGCCCGCGCCATAGACACCATCATCCGGAGTGCCACCGCACAGAACCAAATCATCGATGAGCTCCTCGACGTGTCGCGGATCGTCACCGGCAAGCTTCAGCTCGATCTGCGGCCGGTGGAGATCGGGACCGTCGTGAAGGCGGCGGTCGGGACGGTGACGCCAGCGGCCAACGCCAAGGGCATACGCCTCCAGCTCATCCAGGACCCCGCCGGGAGCTACGTCATGGGGGACCCTGAGCGCCTCCAGCAGGTGTTCTGGAACCTCCTCTCCAACGCCATCAAGTTCACTTCGAAGAAGGGCCGGGTTCGTGTAAGTGTGCAGTCCGTCGATTCACAGGCCGAGATCGTCGTTGCTGACACCGGCCTGGGCATCGAAGCTGACTTTCTCCCCCACCTCTTCACCCGCTTCACTCAGAGAGATTCTTCGAGCACGCGGTCCGCCCGCGGCCTGGGCCTGGGGCTCGCCATTGCCCGCCAGCTCGTTGAGCTTCACGGCGGCAGCATCGAGGCGGAAAGTCCCGGGAGCGGCCACGGCTCCACGTTCACGGTGAAGCTCCCCCGGTCCCCCCTCACCGCAGCGGCCTCACGGGAGCGCACCTACTCGCAGGCGGACAGGATCATAGGAATGGAGGAGGCGCCGGACCTCACCGGGCTCCGGGTGCTGGTCGTGGAGGACGACGACGACGCCCGCGCGCTGGTAGTGAAGGTGCTCGAAGGTCAGGGTGCCTTAGTCACGTCCGTCTCTTCCGCCCAGGCGGCGCTTGATCTCCTTGAAAAGGAACGGGTAGACGTTCTCCTGAGCGACATCGAGATGCCGGGCACCGACGGCTACCAGCTGATCGAGGAGCTGCGCCGGCGCCCATCGCAGCGAGGTGGATCCGTCCCCGCTGGGGCACTGACAGCCTATGCCCGAACCGAAGATCGCCTCCGTGCACTCCGCGCTGGTTTCCAGTTACACTTGGCCAAGCCCGTGCATCCTTCCGAGTTGGTCACCGTGGTGGCCAGCCTGGCGGCGCGCCCCCATTGATGGGCAGGCAGCCTGCGAAAGGAGCGCGGAGTGCCGAGGATACGGTGCGCCTCCCCGAAAGCGACCAGGAGCTGCGAGAGTTTCTCGAGCAAGCCACGATCGGCTTGCGTTGGATGGCTCCTGACGGGCGCATCCTCTGGGCGAATAACGCCGAGCTGGAGATGGTCGGGTGCTCCGAGGACGAGTATGTTGACCACAACATCGCCGAGTTCTTCTTGGAGCCTCAGGCCGCAGCGGACTTGCTCGCCCGGCTCGCGCGCAAGGAGAAGGTGGAAGGCTATCAGGCGCGCCTCCGGGCGAAGGATGGCTCCGTCAAGAGCGTCCTGATCGACGCCAGTGGCCTCTCCCGGGGCGGCCGGTTCGTCCACAGCCGCTCCATCACCCGCGACATCACGCCCCTCCTGGAGAGGGAGGGCGCCGTGCGTCAGCGGGCGGAGGAAACGGGCCGCCTGAAGGACGATTTCCTGGCCCTGCTCTCCCACGAACTGCGATCGCCCCTGGGAACGATACTCGTATGGCTCGGGCTGCTTCAGGAAGGCGAGTTGCACCCCGCTGAAAGAGAGCGCGCCCTCGGGGTCATCGAGCGCGGCGCGCGCTCCCTGGAGCGCATCATCGAAGACCTGCTCCACGCGTCGCGCATCGCCGCCGGCGGGCTCGTGCTCACCCCGCAGCTCGTCGACCTTCGGGGGGTGGTCCGGTTGGCGGTCGACGCCGCCTCTGCGGATGCCGCCCTCAAAGGCGTTGTGCTCACATCGTCTCACGTGGAGGTCCCGATCTGGGCGATAGGGGATCCGGGCCGGCTCCAGCAGGCCGTGTCCAACCTGCTATCGAACGCAATCAAGTTCACCCCGGCCGGAGGCCGCGTCGCGGTCGGCCTGGAGGCCATCCACGAGCAGGCCCGGCTCCGTGTCTCCGACACCGGCGAGGGGATGAGTCCCGGGTTCTTGCCATTCGCCTTCGAGAGGTTTCGGCAACAGGACAGCACTAGCACCCGCGCCCACCACGGCCTGGGTCTGGGTCTCTATGTGGTACGCCACGTGATCGGGCATCATGGCGGCTTGGTGACTGCGGAATCCCCCGGTCCTGGGCTAGGCAGCACGTTCACGGTGCTGCTTCCCCTGGCGTCACGCAATGGAGGGGACGTCAGCCCGTCGAGCACCAGGGATCCAGGTCACGGTGAGGCCAGCGTCCCTCCGGCCGGCCTGACGGTTGTGCTCGTCGACGACGAGGAGGACGCCCGTGAAGCCCTGAGATTGATCCTTCAGCAGAACGGGATGCTGGTCACGACCGCGGCTTCCGCGCGAGAGGCCTTCGAGCTTGTGGAAGGCCTGCAGCCCGACATCCTTCTGAGCGATATCGCCATGCCGGGAGAGGACGGGCTCTCTCTCATCCGTCGTGTGCGCGAGCTGCCGATCAGCCGCGGGGGCCAGGTCCCGGCGGCCGCGCTGTCGGCGTATGCCGGGGCGGAAGACCATCGCAAGGCGCTCTTAGCGGGATTCCAGCACCACCTCCCAAAGCCAGTGGACCCTGTCCATCTGCTCGCCGTCATCGCCAGCATGGCCCGAAAGAGTGCGGGCCGAATTGAGGAAGGGTAGGGTCACGACGGCCTGGTTGAACACGCGGAGAAAAGCGCATCTCCCACCCGAGTGCCTCAGGAGCAAGCTCCTTCTGGGGTGCGGCACGTCCCACCGCCGGCTGCCGTCGGCAAGCTGGCCTAGCGAGCCGCGTCTAGGAAGGGACAGGGGCGCCGCTTCAACCGGCCACCCCCCGAAGGTTCGACGGGCTCAGAAAACGGGCCGCCCCCGACCCTGGATCAGATTGATCAATAGCACCGCAACGGCTAGGAACAACAGGACATGGATGAGCCCCCCCATGGTGTACGAGCTGACCATCCCCAGGAGCCACATCACCGCGAGAATCACGCAAATCGTCCAGAGCATATCGCCTCCTCGGCGGAAGCCGCCTACGCGAGCCGGCGTCCGTGTAGCAGCAAGCGTTGTGCCACCCAGCCGGTCGGCAGTTCTCGGGGATCGAGGCGGGCGGGGGCCGTTTGTCATGCAGCCGGCGGCGCGGCGTTGGACCCTCCCCTGTACACTCTACAATCTGGTACCGAGTTGATCCATGGATGACGCTTCTCCGTCCGGTCCGCCATCGAAGTCCATCGCGCCGCCCCGTGCATTGATCGTCGACGACGACCCTGGGTTCGCGCTGGGGTTGGCCGCACTCGTCGAACGCGAGGGCTTCTCGGTGGCCAGCGCCAACACCTTGAAGCAAGCTCGCGAGGTGATCGCGACGAATCCTCCTCACATCCTGCTCGTCGACCTTTATTTGCCTGACGGCAGCGGGCTCGATCTTCTAGACGGTTTCGAGCCCAGCGCCGCCCCCGAGGTCGTCTTGATCACTGCCCACGCGAGCGTGGAGACCGCGGTGCAAGCCCTTCGCCGGGGCGTCGCCGACTACCTGACGAAA
>DATMQU010000244.1:0-2485 GCA_035566715.1 Vicinamibacteria bacterium | reverse complement strand
TGGCAAGACCATTGCGACCTGGACAGAGGTGAACGGGGAGGAGCAGCTCCTCCTTCACCCCGCCGACAACGCCGGCCCCCCCAAGCAGGTCGGCCTGGTCCCGCCCGGCTGGCACTTTGAGCCCGCCATCTCCCCGGACGGAAAGAGGATCGCCTGGGGGGACGAGAAGTACCGGCTCCAGGTATCGGACGTGTTGAGCGGCACTGCCACCGTGGTGGACCGGGCGGAATTTGAGATCACCCGCTACTCCTGGTCTCCGGACAGCCGCTACCTGGCCTACGTGGTGACCCTCCAGAACCTCTATACGCAGGTCAAGGTCTGGGACGGACAGTCGAACAAGACCCACGAGGTCACCGATCCCATGTACAACTCCTTTTTCCCCGCCTGGGACGCGAAGGGGAAGTACCTCTACTTTCTCTCCGACCGCCACATCAACCCCTACCTGGACCGCAACGAGGCCCGCTTCATCGTCAACGAGGCCACGGTGCCCTGCGTCCTGGCCCTCCAGGCGGATGGCGCCCTGCCCTTCGCCCCCCGCGGCGACACCGACCCCGCGAAGCCGGAGGAGAAGAAGGACGAGGGCAAGGCCGACGCGAAGAAGGACGAGAAGAAGGACGCGGCCGCCAAGGAGGAGAAGGTGGAGGCCATCCGGATCGACTTCGACGGTTTAGCCGAGCGCGTGGTTCAGGTGCCGGTGGCGCCGGGCAACTACGACGAACTCCGCGCGGTGGAAGGCAAGCTCCACTGGCTGAAGGCGCCCAACCGCGGAATGATGCCGGCGGGCGATGAGACGGAGAGGTCGGGGGCGGAGCTCCAGACCTACGACATCGACAAGGAGAAGGTCTCGACGGTGGTCCCCGGCGTCCTGGCCTACGATGTATCGCGGAACGGCAAGGTCCTTGTCTACCAGACCAAGGACGGGTTTGTCCGGCTGGAGGCGGGGGCCACCGCCGCCCCCAAGGACGAGGCCGCCCAGGAAGCCCGGATCGACCTCTCCGGCTGGTCGGTGGCCATCAACCCCCGGGAGGAGTGGAAGCAGATGCTCCACGAGGCCTGGCGCCTAGAGCGGGATTTCTTCTACGACCCCAAGATGCACGGCGTCGACTGGGACGGCGTCTGGAAGCAGTACGGTCCCCTCGCCGACCGCATTTCCTCGCGTGACGACCTCGAGGACATGCTGGGCGAGATGTTCGGGGAGTTGAACGTCGGCCACGCCTACCACTCAGGGGGAGACCTGCGCCGGGGCAAGCCGGTAGGGACCGGGCTCCTCGGCGCCGATCTCAGGTACGACCCGGCCAGCGGCTTCTGGCAGATCGAGAAGATCTACCGGGGGGACTATCCCGATCCGCAATGGAGCTCCCCCCTGGCCCGGCCCGATCTTCGGGTGAAGCCCGGGCAGTGGCTGGTGGCGATCGACGGCCGCCCGCTGTCCAAGGGCGAGGACTACCTGAGACGGCTCGAGGGCCGGGCGGGGCACGAGGTGGAGCTGTCGATCGGCAACGCCCCCCGGCTCGAAGGGGCGCGACGGGTCGTGGTCAAGACCGTTCCCGATGACGGACGCATCCGCTACGCGACCTGGATTCGGGAGACCCGCGAGTACGTGGACAAGAAGAGCCACGGCCAGATCGGGTACCTGCACCTCTACGACATGGGAGGGCTCGGCTTGCAGCAGTTCTCCCGCGACTTCCCACCCCTGTGGAACAAGCGGGGTCTGATCGTGGACGACCGCTGGAACCATGGTGGCTTCGTGGCCGCCATGATCCTGGCCCACTTGGACCGGAAGGTGCTGGCCGTGGGGGGGACGCGCTACGGCGCCGTGGACACCGTCCCCTCGCACGCCTTCCATGGTCACCTTCTCGCTCTCATCAACCGTCAGGGGGGGAGCGACTGCGAGACCCTGGCGCTGGGCTTCAAGGAGTTCAAGCTGGGACCGGTGGTAGGCACCCGCACCTGGGGCGGCTGGGTGGGCATCCGGGGGGACAAGCCCCTGCGCGACGGCGGCATGGTCACCCAGCCCGAGTTCGGCGGCTGGGACCCCAAGGGTCACGATTGGATCATCGAGGGCCATGGCATCGACCCCGATGTGGAACTCGACCTCGGCCCGGATGGGCTGCTCCGTGGCAAGGACGTGCAGATCGACTACGCGGTCGACCAGCTGCTCGGTCAGATCGCCCAAGATCCCCGGGACTTGCCCCCGGCGCCGCCGATCCGGCCGCGGCCTCTCCAGCCCGTGAACTGAAGCGCGGTGGGGCCGCGCGGCGGGGTCAGCGGAAGCGAACGAGCGAGACTTGGATCTCGCGCGTCTGGCGGTCGGCCGGCCGCCATTGGACGAGGATCGGGCTTTGGTACGTGCCTCGGACCAGGCGGGCCCGACCCTGTCCGGGGTGGTCGGAAGCCAGGAAGCTGACCCGCCGCGAGCGCAGGAAGCGGCGCGCGGGTACGGCCATGACTTTGGCCACCAGCCGCTCCACCGCCGACTCGTTGA
>DATMQU010000243.1:0-7858 GCA_035566715.1 Vicinamibacteria bacterium | reverse complement strand
CCGCGCTTGCGCTCCCAGCCCATCCAAACGCCCTCCTTCGGGTTCCACTGCCGCACGCGATGAAACAGGAAGAAGCGGCCGCTGCGCTCTCCGCCGAACCGGGCATTCAGAGCTTCGATCCCGGCCCGGGCCGCGGAGAGGATCATTTCGTCCTCCGGCATCTCGCGCGCGGGGGCGTCAGCGAAGTCGCTGAGGAGCGCGAAATGGATGCGCGGGTCGAGGTTTCCGAGAGCCAGCACCTCGATGTGCTCGATGAGCCCGGTCACCGTGGGGACGCTAGTCAGGAGCGTGGGCACGACCACAATGGTCTGCGCGTTGTCGGGGATCCCCGCAGGGAACTCGAGCCGGGGGAGGCGTCGCGGCGGTGCCCAACGAGCGGCTAGGCGCTGGACGAAGGCTATGGCCACTTCGCTGGCCAACAATAAAAGAGGAAGTGCGGCGCCCGCCGACACCCAGGGCGATGCGCCCTGCCCATGAAGGTAGCTGATCCCGAGGCTCAGCAGGAGGGCCGTCACGAGGCCGATCAACCCGAGGTAGACAGCGGTCGCATGCGCGAAGAGGAAACGCCGCGCCCGGCGGCCGAGACGTGGACGATAGGCGATGTCCAGCTCGAGGTCGGGCCGGCCCTTGCCGATGAGGTGGTGGCCAACGTGGGCGGCGGCCCCCGCTGCCTGTCCGCTCTCTGCGGCTTGGCGAGCGCTCTCGACCGCCCGCAGAGCGACCCGCATCTGCGCTTCTCCCGTGGGCTCGGATAACTCCTCCACGGCCTGGCGGTACCGGTCGCGGCTCAGAAAATCCATGCCTGGATACGCACCGGCCGGGTCGCGCTGCAGAACTTGCTCGATCAAGCTGACGGCCTCGAAATACTGGCTCCAGTCGAGCGTGGAGCAGAGACGAAGGCTCGTGATGGCGTTCGCTACCGAGACCTGGGCCGCGGCTTGGCGCTGATGCTCGCTCCGGATCGCGTCCTCGGAGGTCATCTGCTGGGCGGTGAGGTGGGTGTCAACGGCCGCGCGGACGGTGGAAAGGCGGGGGCCGTACTCGCGCAGGCGCTGTAGGAGCTGAACGATAAAAGCTGTGTGGAACGGCCTTGGAAACGGCGGTAGTGTCCCCTCGCCAGCGCCATCGATCCGGGCCACGTAGGCATCCGCAGCCCGGACCGCTTCCCGGGCCTCGAGCGTCTCCTCTGCCAGCCGCCGCAGGTTCTCGATAAGGGCTAGTTTCAGCATGCTCGGCCAAGCCCACAGCTCGCCGATCGTCAGTGGGGCCACCGCCTGGTAGCTGTTCATGAAGCGCACGAGTTGCTGTCGGTCCAGACGACTGTCGCTGTGGCGGATGAGCTCCACCGCCAGCGCGTAGACCCGGGCGTCGCCCACGAGCTCCCGCAGAGCAAGCTTGGGCAGCTCGCGGTAGTAGCCGGGCGGGAGGTTCCGGCGCACGTCCAAGACTTCGGACGCCACGAGATGGAAGTTGTCGAGAAGCCATTCCGCCGCCGGGGTAACGAATTCCCCCCGGTGCACGTCGTCGGCCATGCTCAGATAGGCCTCGCGCAGGACGCGGGCGTTGTCGTCGAAACGGGGCAGGACGTTGCGCGACGTGCGCCGGGGGTTAGGGTCGAGGGTGAACCGGGCCGCGAGGGCTCTGGCCCTCTCTTCCAGTCGTTCGATGCTCAGCAGCTCGTCGCGCAGGGGCTTGTCCGCCAGAGGCGGATCGCGTTTCCCGAGCAGATAGAACAATGCTTTCAATGCATGCGTCTCCGCCACGCGTCACGGTCTCCGAGGGTCCAGCCCATTCGTACTCTCTGTGCTGAGTCTCTCCGGCTGCAAGCGCAGTGAGCGGAGGCGGTATCGCCGGAAGAACCAGTGTCCTTCAGTGTTACTCCGTAAACAAGCGTGCCATGCCCGGGTAGTTGGCCTGTCGACCCAGCTAACCCGTCGGTAGTGGGTCTGACCCACGACCAACCCATCTCCGAGAGTCCGACTCGTCTCCACTTGAGCGCGTTGTTGCAGAGTGTTCTCCCCGCTGCACACCGGAGACCCGCTGGCCTCTGATGGGGAACCCTTTTCGAACCGACATGACCTCGGTCTTGCCTGCTCAAAGACGAAGGCCCAAGGTCATCTATTTCCGTCAGGTCTGCCGCGTGGAAGGAAAACCGACCTCCTCGTTGATGCGCGGAGCCTTAGCCTCCTCGTCCGCAACGTGCGGATGGACCCGCGTTGCGAGGGCATCGTCAGCTGGGGGTAAGCGTCGTCGGGCCGCTGTGGACGAAGACTTACCGGGACGTTAACCCTCTTCTAAAATGCCCGAAGACCTTCCCTTCATCAGCAGATCCGTCGGTAGCGCGACGATTGACAGGCCAACGCAGGTAGGGTCAGCCGGGCATCAAAGACTGGTGTAGTTGGTTGGAAGCCCACCCCGCAGGTATTCGGGCGGCGCTTCACCAGGCGGGGTCGCGCCGGCCGACCGCCAACTGCGGAGTCGGCTCCCCTCAAGTGGCTGATCCAGAGGCCCTGGCCCTCTGTTGACGTTCACGGCCATCCCGTGGCGACGGGTCCGAGTCACGGGGGTCGCGAAGCCCAGGATTCTCGAGAGTACCGCCATAACTTACACATGCACTGGGCCTTCCCGGTTCCAGCCGCCCCTCGACCATGCGGTTCCTCCTCGCTTTAGACCTTGACATTCATCAACTACAGTGATATAAGCATAGTTAGCTAAATTAATCTTAGTTAATATAGCTAAGATCTTAGGGAGAAAAGAGCCATGAAGACGATGTTGCATTGGTCCCCCACGCGGCAGTTGCACTTCCATCAACCGGTCGAGAACCTCTTTGCGGGGGCTTTCGAGGGCCCCACGAATGAGGCTCCTCAGCCAGCTGAGTCTTGGCTCCCTCCCACGGAAGGGTGGATCCAGGACGGCACCTACGTCATCCAGTTCGCCCTTCCGGGCGTGGATCCGAAAGAGGTCAAGGTGTCGTTGATGGATAGCGTGCTCACCGTTAAGGGCGAGCGCAAGGCCGACCACGACACCACGAACAAGGAATACTTCGTCCGCGAGGGAGTGTACGGCTCCTTCCAGCGGAGCGTCGCGCTGCCCGAGGGCGTCGACGCTGCCCAAGTGGAAGCGAAGTATACGAACGGCATCTTGGAGGTAAGGATCCCCACACCACGAGCCGCGACGCCGACGACGATCGAAATCAAGGCCGCCTGATCGAGGGCTCAGGGCCGTGCGGGTGAGAAACCGTACGGCCCGGCCTGGGGATCAGCCCGGCACCGCAAAGGGAACCCTGCCTGGCCGGAGGCACGCGGGCAGAAGTGCTTTTGCCTGGTCAGGTAGCAAATGGGAGCGGGCAAGGCGGACTATGGCCCGAATGAGGTCATGGCGTATGGCGGCTCAGGAAGTCGGTCGTTGGACTTGCGAGAAGTGCGGCAACGTGGTGGTCGCAGCCGGGCTGCGCATGGCGTCCTTCGCAGGGATCGGGGCGTTCATGGGCCCTTGCCCCTGGGAATGCGGCGCCTGGATCACGCGCGGGTTTCGCTCGATCCGGCCCGGACAGGTTAAGGCGTTTCGGGCCGCGGACTGGGATCAGCGAGCGTTAAGAGCTTTGGAGCCCTTCCAGCCGTCGACGACGTGATAGGACGGGCCTCATGACCTTGCTGCTCTTCAGTCTTTCCCTTCGACATCGTCACCGCGATGATTCACTTGTCACCGGGGGCAGGTCTGGGGCCAAGGGCCCGATGTCGGAGCTCACAACTAACGAGTGAGCCTTGGCATTAGCCCGGTTGTCCGGGGCGTGCGCCCCCTACGGCCGATTCAAGCAGCTCGGCGGACCAGAGAACCGCTGGTCCAGCCGCGTGGACGCCCCCCAATGTTCCTGTCTGAGCCGCGACGAGCCGGCCCCACTGCGGAATCACAGCCGCGGTTCCAACCTCACGAAGGGGGTCCAAATGGCAAGGGCTGACTCGGTGAGGCACTCTCTATAGGCGTCTTGTTCGGTGACGCGTCCCCAAGCCAGCTCCAAGGTGGAACGGACTGACAGGTGCGGTATCGGCCCATCGGCCACTCGTCTGCCGCGACTCGACCATGCACGGCTGGCACCCCTCGGGCTTGTCACAAGCCCTCACTTTTCAACCGCTTGGCGAGCATGGCGGCGGCGGTTTCGTGGCCAGCCGCATTCCAGTGCGAATCGTCCGGAAAGTACACGTTGTGGCCGGTTCTCAGGCGCGACTGCAGCTCACTGGTGAGGTCGAGGAAGGCGATGCCTTCCGCCGCGCAGAAGTCCCGCATCAGGTCGTTGAGCGCCAACCGGTGGCGCATCATGACCTCCACCTCTGGCGGCTGCGGTTGGTCGCGAAGACAAAAACGGAGGGCCTGCCGTAGCTCAGCCCGCGGAAAG
Source organism: Vicinamibacteria bacterium (assembly GCA_035566715.1). Taxonomy (GTDB): domain Bacteria; phylum Acidobacteriota; class Vicinamibacteria; order Fen-336; family Fen-336; genus DATMML01. The sequence goes on along the minus strand of DATMQU010000243.1, from coordinate 3,465 downwards.
GACGCCTCCAGTAGCGGCAAGTAGACCTGGGGCTTGGACGGGATGAAAAGAACGATGAGCTCGCCGCCCTGCGAGCGGGTGAGCCGCTTCATCTCATGGAATGAGCGGCGGGTCAGCTCCCATCCACGAGACGCCCGGAGGTCTTCCCGGGAGAGCCTCAGGCAGTTCAGGTAGGGAGGAAGGAACGCAAACTGCAGTGTGCGGCCGGCAACGGGTAAGCTAAAGAGACCGCCGTCGAAGCCAGGGTGGGTGATCGTTGAGGCGTTGCGATCTTCCCCGCTGTAGTCCTCCAAGCCCTGAGGCGGCCAGAGGGCCCCGGGGTCTCGCTTCCGATCACGGAGGAGACCGGCCGCTCCCTCGTACAGACTCATGAGGTAGGGCTCGTCGAAGCGCGCCACCACCTCCTTGAACTTCCATCCCTGCGCGGGGGAAGGAAAGGGACCGCCATCCCGCTCGAAGCTGTCGAACCTCTCCGCGTCCTGCAGGTCATTGCCGGCGAAAAACCCGACAACAACCCAGCGAGGCCGGCGCCGCAGCGCGTATTCCTCCAGCACGCGCAGCTCTTGCCCGGGTCCAAAACCCGCGGTGCCGTAATTCCGCACGGTCACACCCAGGATGCTCGCGAGCCGCGCTGGCCAGTTCAGCTCGGCGGGAAGCGTCATGGCGTCGGTGAAGGAGTCTCCCAGCGCCGCGACCACGGGGGCAGTAGGCTCCGTTCCGGAGTTACGGAAGCCCTCAGCATCCGTGACGAACGGGAAGCGGTAGGCAGGATGTCGAGCGAGGCCGGGCGGCAAGAACCCCATCCGAACGATGTCGCCGTGCTGCCACTCGCAGGAGGTGTCGACCGATTTAGCTAGGCGAGGGCCGTAGCGCGCCGACTCCTCCCAGCGGGGATCCGCGTGCACCTCGCCCAGGTTCCGGCGTTGGGCCGTGACCCATGAGGGGAGGTGGTCGCCCGTCGCCCGGAGGCCCACTTCCAGGACCCCGAGGCAGAGGGAGGCGGCGATGACGGCGGTGAGACCGCCCAGCAGGGCTGAGCGGGCCCAGGGCGCCAGCGGACGGGTGTGGGGCGGGGGCCTCCTGGCCCTCACACCAGTCAGGGCGAGGAGGGCCAGAAGGCCGAGGAGCCGCGGCGGCATGTCGGGTTCCGTCACCACCCTCGGATCCGTCCATCGAAGGGCGCCCTGGTTGGCTAGCTCAAGCACACCGGTAGTGGGCGGCACGCGCTGTACGATTTCGGCCGCCTCGAACAGCGTGCGACGATAGAGTGTCCACCGGATGCCCTGTTCGACGATGGCGATCTCGACCGTGGCTTGTACGCTTGGGACGGCCCGAAGACGCAACTGGGATGGCCAGGGAAAGTCAATGGGGAAGGCCAGACGCTCGTCCTCGCTAGACACGATCTGCGGCTCGACTCGGCCGCCCCGGATCTCGAACCGCTGCCGGGCGAGGGCGGGCACGGACGGCCTCGGCTCCAGCCGCTTGTCGAGGTACAGGCGATAGGTGCCGGCGTAGAGCCAATCCCGGATGAGGGAGAGGGCGAGCAGACACTGGCCGAGCGCCAGGAGCCACCCCACCCAGCGATCAACCGATGGCCCCTTGACCCGCTGGGAGCCGGGCGCGACCTCAGCAGGCATCGGTTACCGCGTCAGAGCGGCCTCCTCTCCGGCAGGCAGCAGGGGAAGGGGACACCTGAGTGAGGTGCCCCCTTTGGGGTCCTGACTCCTCCTAGTTCTCGACGGTCTCGATCTCGCTCGCCACCCGGTGCACACCGTTCACGGTGTAGACGCGCTCGATGGCCAGAAGCTTCTGGCCGAGCGACTGGGTCTTGCCGGAGAGGAGTACGACGCCGTTGTTTACCGACGCCACCTTGATGTCGTCCATTGTCTTGGAGGCCTTTAGCGATGCTTCGACGCGGCCCTTGACATCAGAGTCCTTGGCATCGACCCTCTTCTTCTGGCTGGGCGCCACGATCTGCAGTAGGTTCTTGACGTCCTTTACGCCATCCATGCTTCGGATGGTCTCCTCGGCCTTTGCTTTCTCGGCGGCCGAACTGACCTTGCCGTGAATCGTGATGTTGCCGTCGACGGTGTCGACCTTGACGCTCCACGCGCTGAGGCCGTCCGTCGTGAGCAGAGCGATCTTCGCCTTGGTGCTCAGCCAAGCGTCCTTGGTGTCCGCTTGCGCCGCGACGGCGCCGACGCCCATGAGAGCAGCGACCAATCCGATGGTGAGTGATATCTTCTTCATTGAGTTGGCTTCACGCTTTCTTGTTTGCTTCTACGGATACCGCGTCGCTGGGGACGAAGAGTCTGTCTCCTCCCAGGGATCGGTGTTGAGGCTTTTGCGGCGGAACGAAGCCGCAATGAGTCTGAGTGCAACCCTTGTGCCAAGATCACCAAGGGCAAACCTGATCCGCCAGCGGTTTCCAGGTAAGGCGCCCGCCCCGGGAGCGCGCCACCGGAGAGAAGAATCTACAAAGGGCCAAGGACAAACGGTCAGTCGGTCTTGTATTCGTTGAGGCGGTTGTAGAGCGTCTTGATGCTGATCTTGAGGACATCGGCGGCCTTCTTCTTGTCGCCTTCAAAGTGATCGAGGGTCGTCAGGATGAGGCGCCGCTCCATCTCCGCGATGGGGGTCCCCACCCGCATCACCAAGCTCGAGGCGGCCACCTCCTCGGTAACCCCGAGGGGGAGGGAGTCGACGCCTAGGTCCTCCTCAGCGAGGATGAAGGCGCGCTGAATCACGTTCTTCAGCTCACGTACGTTGCCTGCCCAACCGTGCCGGCGGAGCCGCTCCAGGCATGCCCGGGTGAAGTGCTTGGCCGTACCCTGGGCCGCGTTTAGCTCATTCAGGAACTGCTGGGCTAGTAGTTCGATGTCGTCACCCCGGGCCCGTAGCGCAGGAAGCTGGATGGGGAAGACGTTCAGGCGGTAGAACAGGTCCTCCCGCAGCTTGCCCGCCGCAACCGCCTCCTCGATCCGGCGGCTGGTGGCGGCGACGATCCGAACATCGACTTTGACCGGCTCGCTACCTCCCACCCGGGTGACCGCGGACGCCTCCAGGGCGCGGAGTAGCCTTACCTGGAGATCGATGGGCATCTCCGTGATCTCATCGAGAAACAGGGTTCCTCGGTGGGCTCGCTCGAAATACCCCTTGTGCATTCGGTCGGCGCCGGTGAAGCTGCCGCGCTCGTGGCCGAATAGCTCGCTCTCGATCAGGTTCGCGGACACGGCGCCGCAGTTCAAGGGAAGGAACGCTTCCTTGCTCCGGCGACTCAGGGCGTGGATGGTCTCCGCGACCAATTCCTTTCCGGTGCCGGTCTCACCCATGATCAACACGCTGGCTTCGGTCCGGGCCACGCGGGCGATCAGGTCGTAGACGCTCTGCATGAGAGGGGAGGCACCAATGAGGGGCCCGAATCGGCCCAGCTTGCGCAGCTCGCTGCGCAGCGTTCCGATCTCG
>DATMQU010000242.1:0-5690 GCA_035566715.1 Vicinamibacteria bacterium | reverse complement strand
CTGCGGAATGACCTCGTAGCGATCGTCGCCCGAAACGCGCAGCCGCCATGACTCGTGGCCGTATTCGTCCAGCCCCACCAAATAACCGGATTCGGAGCGCACCACCATGCGGCCCCGCGCGACCTGGATCTCCACCAGGCGCTCGTCCAGGTCCTTTTCCCAGGTCTTGACGAGGCGACCCTCGGAGGGGCGGGAACCCCCTGTCGTGGGCTCCCAGGTCACTTCGAACACGCTTCCCTCGCGGGTCGCCGCCACCCAGGAGCGCGCCGACGCCCCCCGAACGGGTAGGAGGTCCCCCCCCGCCGGGAGCGGCTCGCTCCCGAGGATTCCCGGGGGCCACACGGCCCGCAGGCTCCCCTCCCCATCGTCAACCAGCCAGGGCGTCGCCTTGGGGTCCCCGCCCGCGGCGGGCGGGGCCACCGACCGAAAGCGACCCCGCAGGCTCCACTGGAGGACACCGTCCACGGGATTCAGGGCGTGAACGCGTCCGCCCGCCACCACCCCCAGAGTCCCTTCTCCCGTGACGGGACCGGCATCGCCCCCGAGGACTCTCCTCCAGAGCACGCGGCCCGTCGACGGATCGAGCCCGAAAAGCTCCTCCCCCGACATGGCCAGGACGCGCCCGGATGCCAGTAGGGGAAACCCTGAGCACCCTTGCCCGGCCCGATACCGCGCGCGGGGACGCAGGGTCGTGGCGTCGAAGACGTAGGCCCAACCGTCTTCGGTGCCGAAGGCCAAATGCGGTCCGAACAGATGAGCAGGCCCGAAGAGGGGACCGGAGATATCGAAGGCCTCCTGCTCCATCAGAGCGTGCTTCTCCCCTTCCGAGTAGGTTTTCACGCCTTCAAGCATGGCGTCGGCGAACCGCCGCTTGAGCTCCTCCGCCGCCGCCTTGGGATAGTCCGCTAGCCGGGTGCCCGTGCCGAGGTCTAGGCCCACCAGCATCTTCGAGACCGCCAAGAGCCTCGGCGCCACGCCGCCGGGCGACTGCAGCAGGAGCGCCGCCGGGCCCTCGGAGGAGCCGGGCTGAGTCCAGCGCGGTTGCCCAGATGGAGAATAGGCAAGGACCGCCCCGTCTGCGGTGACGGCCGCCACAGACTCCGGGCCGACAAACGGAGCCCCGGCGAGCTTTGCGGGCAGGGCCAAGGACCAATGGACGCCGCCCGTCGCCGTGTCGTAGGCGAGCAGCTGGCCGTCCCCGGTTCCGCAGAGTGCCAGACGCGGCTTCTCGCCAAAGAGCACCGGGGGATGCACGGCGAGCCCGGGCAGGCCCACCTTCCAGCGGACGCGGCCGGTGGCGGCGTCGATGCGAAGAAGGGCTTTGGCCCTGGTGACGACGAAGGCATCACCGCCTTCCACCACCGCGGGAGCCTCCGCCCGGCCCCCGATGTCGACCGTCCACAGCAACCGACCATCCGCGGCCGCCAAGCCCAGGAGCCGGTTCCGCCAGGTGGACACGAAGACCGTATCGCCCCCCTCCCAACCCACGGAACTGGCCCGCTCGCCGAGCTCCCGCCGCCACCGCAAGGAGGGCTCCCCACTCGGGGGAAACGTCCAGAGGCCGACCGAGCCCTCTTTGCTCGCCAGGGCCACGCCCGAGCCCGTGAAAGCGACCCCATAGGGATCCGATGCGTCCACGGCCAGCCGCTTTTGCCTCTGAAGTGATCCGTCGGGGCCCAGCTTGAAGATGTAGGCCGCACCCGGGACCGTGACTCCAACCGCCCGTCCACTCGCCCCCGCCGCGGGGGGCGAGGCCCGGAAAGACTCGGCTCCCAGGTCCACTAGCCAGGCCAGCCGCGGCCTCCGGCCCGTGTCGAGGGGGGGCGGCGGGGACTCGGCCGCCCCCGCAGCCCGCCCGCCCAAGGGAAGGGCATCGGCGAGGAGGATCTGCGCCAGGACCACCGGGAAGAGGACAAAGGCCAAGCCCATGCCGACGACCCTTCGAAACGGGGTTGAGGGGCGGCCGGGCGTTGGCCCCGATGCACGGCCCGCGGCGGCTAGAGGCGGGGCGCACCGGCGGGCGGCCGCGACCGCGGCATTCAAATTCAGGCCGCCCCTTTCTGCAAACTGTTCACGGAATGACCATTACGATCCTACCAAAGAAGCGTTCTGCCCTGCAAGGGACTGTACTCGTCCACATGATTAGTGACACTCCGGCTGGTTTTTGTGGCCAGCCCGGGCTTGGAGGAACTCCTGGGGGGTGAGCTGGCCGAGGGACTGGTGGGGGCGGACGGTGTTGTAGACGGTTTCCCAGGAGATGAGCTGGCGATTGAGGGTGGGGATATGGAGGGATGGGGACTGGACCTCATAGAACTCCTCGGTGTGAGTTCTCTGGGCCCGCTCGACGGAGCCATTGAGCTTGGGAGAGCGTGGAGGGAGGACGAAGAGACGGATGCCCCGTCTCTGGCATTCCGCCTCGAAGGCGGAAGCGAACTCGCTGCCGCCGTCGACCTGGAAAGCCTTAACGGTGAAAGGCATTCGCCTAGTGACGGTATCGAGGAAGGAGGCGGCAGCCTTGGAGGTAGCCTTCAAATGGGCCTCAACCACGTCCCACCGAGAAACGGTGTCCCTGGCCGTGAAGTGCTTGCGGATGACTTCGGGAGCGGGACGAATATCGAGAGTGTCGACCTCGACAAGGTCACCTGGCTCTTTAGCCGCGTACAGAGCGGGTTTTCTCACTGCGTAGGGCCGCAGGCGGGAGCGCTTCCTCGCGGAGACCGCCACGCGCGCGGGCTCTTTAAGAAGCCCGCGCTTCCTGAGATGTCCAATAATCCGGCCCACCATGGACGTGGAAACCACCCACCCCTCCCGTCTGAGGAGGACCACGAGCTTGTCTTTACCCCATCGGGGATACCGCTCCCGGAGCACTCGGGTGGCTTGGCAGAGGTCCGAGGACCAAGTCGGTTTCCGCAGCCGGCGGGGCCGATGAGATCGGCTCTCCAAAGTCCTAACGTTCAGGGGATCAAACCGGCCCAGCCACCGGTAGAAGGTCTGCCTGGAAATCCCGAAATACCGACAGGTCAGGGATGCGTTCCCCTCGTGCTGCCGGTAGTAATCCATCCATTTCAACCGCTGGGACGCCTCACGGCTAAGCTCTGGGCCGAGGCCGATCAGACGCGGCCACTGCCGCCACAGAATGGTCCTAATTCGCATCCGGACACCTTATCAGGGGTGTCACGGATCATTCTGAACGAACACAGAGAGAGTCGGCGGCGAGGGAGGCGCTTGCGGCGCATTCCTGCGCGGGGTATTCAGAGGAGGAGGAGGTGCGGTCATGACCCTGTCTCTGAGCTCGCCCAGCTTCGCCCCCGGGGGAGAGATCCCGTCCCTCCTCACCTGCGAGGGCAAGGACCTCTCGCCGCGCCTGGACTGGTCGGGGGTGCCTCTCGGGGCCAAGAGCCTCGCCCTCGTCGTCGACGACCCCGACGCCCCCGACCCGCGCGCCCCGGGTGCATTGGATCCTCTACAACCTGCCCCCCGGGGCCGCCGGTCTCACGGAGGGGGTGCGGTCCGGGGACCTCCCGGGCGGAACGCGGGAGGGGGTCAACGACTGGGGACGGACCGGCTACGGCGGGCCCTGCCCTCCCATCGGCCGCCACCGGTACTTCCACAAGCTCTATGCCCTCGACCTGGTCCTGCCCGACCTTCTGCGCCCCACCAAGGCAAAGCTCGAGAAGGCGATGGAGGGCCACATCCTGGCCCGGGCCGAGCTGGTGGGCACTTACGAGAAGAAGGGCGGCTAGGGGAGGACAGGCAAGCCGGCCGGGGAGGGAGTCGTGAGGACCGCTCAGGCCGCGCCGTAGACCTCGGCGGTCAGGCCGAGGGCGCGCACGCGGTCCGCGATCTCCTCCAGCTGGTCATCGCCCAGGGCGCCCACCCGGGGGTCGGCCGGCCGGCGGGCCACCGTGTAGACCTGGACCCGGTCGAGGCGGCCCCCCGCTCCCAGGAGCGCGCGTAGCCGATCGCAGTAGGCCGCGATCTCCGCCGCATCCGGTCCCCGCCCCCCGAAGGTCAGGAAGAGGCTCTGGATGACGATCGGGCGCGCCCGGGCCACGAGGAGCAGGTTGTCCAGGATCCGTTGCAGGGGGAGACGCGTGCCGTCCACCAGCTGGAAGTAGGCCTCGCTGCCCGCGTCCAGCTTGCACCAGAGCTCGTCGAAGTCAGCGAGGGCCGCGCGGACTCGCTCTTTCTGGAAGAGGGTGGCGTTGGTGAGCAAGCGCAGGGGGACGGAGAGGCCCCGCCGGTCGCGCGCGGCCCTCACCGCCCGCGCGGCCTCCGGGAATTCGGGGGGGCTGGTGGGCTCGCCGTCTCCCGCGAAGGCGATGTCGGCCACGCGCCGGAGGCCGGGGTGGACGCGGTCGAAGGGGGCCGAGTCCCAGAGCACGCCGCCCGCGACGCGCTCGAGCAGATCATCCAGCTCGGCCACGAGGTCCTCGACCCCGACTTCCGAGGGCCCGCCCGGCGTCGTGCGGTCCACCTGGCAATAGGGGCAGTCGAAGTTGCAGACCTTGTCCGGGTTCAAGTTCACGCCGATGGAAAGGCCGCGCGCCCGCCGCGAGACGACCGCGTACACGTACCGGTTTGTGCCGAGGTCGCGCCGATGGTCCTTGAAGTCGAAAGCCCGGAGCACCACCTCATCGTAACCGATAGGGTGCACCCCGACATCCCGGGGCGGACAAGGGCTCAGGCGGGCCGGGTCCGGAGTCGGGCCAGCCGGGTGAGACCCAGGCCCACGAGCACCGCACCCCCCGCCACCAGCACCTCGCGCAGGGTGGCGCCGAAGGCCACGAGGGCGATGCCCAGCGCCAGCGTCGGCACGGCCAGCCAGGCGTGCCCGGGCCGGAGGCCGCGGTCCCCGCGCCGGGCCAGGACCACGAGGGAGGCCGCCGTCACCCCGTACTGCATGAGCACCGCGATGCTGGAGAGCGCGAACAGCTCCCCCAGGTCCCCGGCCTGGACGAAGGCCGTGACCAGGGCCCAGGTGACGATCAGGGCCCGCATGGGCACGCCGTTCGGGGCCAGCCGGTCGAGGTCGAAGAGCACGCGCTCGCCGCTGGCCAGGGCCGACAGGTAGCGCGGGCTCGTCACCATCATCCCGAGGGCGATGCCCAGGGCAGACACGCTGGTTCCCACCCCGACCAGCCACGAGAGGTCAGGGCCCCCGAAGACCCCCGCCGCCTCCGCCAGGGGCGCTCCCGCCCCGGCCAGGTTGGGAAGAGCGGTCACGCAGGCCCACATGAGGCCCACGTAGAGAGCCATGGACAGGATCAGGGAGCCCACGGTGGCGACGGGTATGGCCTTCGCCGAGGAGCGAACCTGGCCCGCGATGACGGGCACGATCTCGAAGCCCTGGTACGCGAACATGACGGTGAGGCCGGCGCGCAGCCAGGAAACCTCGGAGGTTCCGAGCGGGGAGGGAGCGGGGGAGCCCCGGAAGGCCAGGAAGGCGGCTAGCAGGGCCAGGAGGGGCAGGAGCTTGAGGACCGTCAGCGTCGTCCAGACGCGGGCGGAGATGGAGATTCCGGAGGCCACGACCAGGGCGAGGATGGTGACGAGGGCGGTGGCGGAGAGGCGCAGAGCCAGGGGGCTCGTGAAACCAAAAGAGGGGGCGGTCGCGTTCGTGAGGCCCACCATCACCGCGGAGGCGGAAAGGAACGCGCTCACGTATGCCACCCAGCCCACCAGGAAGG
>DATMQU010000241.1:0-2880 GCA_035566715.1 Vicinamibacteria bacterium | reverse complement strand
CGATGGAGATCGTGGTGCACACCACCCGCGGAGAGACCTACAAAAACCAGGTGAGCTGGAAGTAGACCCCGAGCGACGCACATGACACCCTCTCTCTGCGCGCTCGCCCTGGCGGTCTGGGCCCTGCCCCTCGCGACCGCGGCCGGCGACCCGCCCGTGATCGAGCACCAGCCCGTGCCCTGTACCGTGCCCGGCAAGGCGATCTCCCTTTGCGCGGCCGTGAGCGCGGACACCATGGTGGCCACGGCCCGGATCTACTTCCGGCCCGCGGGGGAGGACTTCTACAGCTTCGTGGACATGACCTTCGGGGGGATCAGCTATTGCGGGACCATACCCGCTCCTCGCGAGGGCAAGGTGAAGGTCATCGAGTATTACCTGCAGGCGGTGGACGATCAATACCAGCCCACGCGCACCAGCACCTTCCAGATGAACGTCCAACCGGAGGGGATGTGCGAGTTCCCGCCCACCGAGAAGGACGCGGGCAAGGCCGCCGCCATCAAGGTCTTCGCCACCAACCGGAAGCAGGGCAACAAGATGCACGATGCCTTCGTGACGACCGGGGTCACCTTTGTGCCCGTCCTCGCCCGGTAGCGGGCCCGGTTTCTCTACCCTCGTCCCCTTCTGCGCCCTTCTCCTCGTTCCCGTCGCCAACGTGGGGGCGGGCGCCCGCTTCGAGGTCTCGGGGGCGGTGGAGGCGACGGAGAGCGAGATCGCGGTGCGGGTGAGCCTCAAGAATGTGGGGGATCGGGCGACGGGGACGGTGAGCGTGGAAGGGGAGTTCTTGGGACGTCGCCAGGAGGGCACCCTCGACCAGGGGGTGCCTGCGGGCGAGTCGCGGAGCCTGCTCCTGCGCTATCCCCCAGAGGTGCCGCGGCGGGGCGTGCATCCGCTCGCCCTCCTCCTCGACTTTGCCGAGGCGGCATCGGCGGCCAACGCCAACCCGCCCACCGTTAGCCAACGCGCCTTCCTTCTCCTGGCCCTGGGCGCCAACCCCCCGCCCGCGGTGCGGGTGGATGCCGCCGAGGGCCGCGTGGAGACTCGGTCGAGCCTGGCCGTGGGCCTCGAGAGCCTGGACGGCGCCCCCCACCGGGTACACCTGCGGGTCCTCACCCCCCATGGCCTGCGGGCGGAGAACCCGGCCGCGGAGGTGGAGGTGCCCGCCGCCGGCCTCGTGTCCGTGCCCATCCCCCTCCTCCGCGCCGGCGCCCCCCGCGGCTCGCGCCAGGGCGTGCTCTTCGTGGCCGAAGCCGCCGACGGCCCCCTGGCGAGAACGACCGTGACCACGGGGGTGGTGGAGATCGCACCCGATCCCGCCATCATGCCCCGCTTGCGCCTCCCCCTTCTGGTGCTGGCCGGGCTTCTCCTCGCCTCCGCGGTGGCCTTGGAGCTCCGTCGCAGCCGCAGGAAGGCCTGAAGCCTGCTGCGCGCCGAGCTTCACGGGGAGGTCACTTTCCTGAGGGTGGCCCGCGGCGTCCTGGGACGTCCTCTCTTCTGGGGCGGGGCCTATCTCGTGGACGGCCTGCTCGTGGACTGTGGGCCCCCCGTCACGGCCCGGGAGATGCTCCGCTTCCTGGAGGGGCGGCCCCTCGAGGGCCTGGTCCTGACCCATCACCACGAGGACCACATGGGGGCCGCGCCCCTGATCGCGGCCCGGCGCGGCCTCGAGCCCAAGATCCACCCTCTGGGAGCTCCCCTCCTGGAGCGCGGCTTCCCGCAGGAGCTCTACCGCACGCTGGTCTGGGGGAGACGGGGCCGGATCCGGGCCGGCCTCCTGGGAAGCGAGGTTTTCTCGCGCCGGCTGCGTTTCCAGGTCCTTCCCACGCCCGGGCACAGCGTGGACCACGTCTGCTTTTGGCAGCCCGAGCGGGGCTGGCTCTTCACCGGCGACCTCTTCCTGGCGGAGAGGCTCAAGTACCTCCGCGCCGACGAAGAACTCACCGCGCTCATCGATTCCCTGGACGCCATGGGCCGCCTGCCCCTCCGGGAGGTCTTCTGCGCCCATCGCGGCCCGGTCCCGGACGGGCCCGCCGCCCTGCGGCGCAAGGCCGATCGCCTGCGCGCGCTCCGGGAGAGGGTCGTCGACCTGCTGGGCCAGGGCTTGTCCGAGCAGGAGGTGGCGCGCCGGGCGGTGGGGTCGGAGGGGCTGCTGACCTGGCTGAGCGGGGGCCGGTTCTCGGCCCGGAACTTCGTGCGCTCGGTGGCGCGCGGCGGGCGAGCCTGAGACGAGCCGCTCAGTAGTGCCAAAGTTCAAGGATGAGGTACAGTGAAAGCCACGCGGGGGGAGCCTACCTTCTAGGGGGGTGTGGCGTCCGAATTCGCGGCAACGAGACCCGTTCTGTGGGACCCTCGACCCGGCCCTTCCATCCAGATACCCCGCGGTTTAGTGTGCGCGCTTGAGCAAGGCGTGCCTCGCACGGGCGGGTAACTTGGCCAAGGCATCGAGAACGGACGAGACCGGCGGCGCGGTCGGCCCCGCCCCCGAGCCCCGACTCTGCGCAACCCGCGCTCTTGACTCCTCGGTCTTCGCGGCCCGTCGGTTGGCGAGCGCACCGGCGGTCCCGGCGCTACTCCTGGTCTTGCTCTTGGCCACTCCGCGAGCGTCGCCCCTCGATTTCACGAGGCCCCTCATGGGGTACAGCCACTCCTCCTGGGGGACCCAGGAGGGCTTGCCGCAAGACTCGGCGCAATCGATCGCGCAGACGCCCGACGGTTACTTGTGGATCGCCACCCTCGAGGGGCTGGCGCGTTTCGATGGCTATCGGTTCACGGTGTTCGACCATCAAAGCTCGCCCCCCTTGCCCGACAACGATGTCCAGGTCCTCTACCTGTCGAAGGATGGCACGCTCTGGGCCGGGCTCTACACCGGCGGGCTCGTCGCCT
>DATMQU010000240.1:0-4799 GCA_035566715.1 Vicinamibacteria bacterium | reverse complement strand
CCCACAGGAGACCTGCCTCCGATCCGGGCGTGAGCCCTCGCTCGCCCACGTGGCCGCCCTACCTGCCGCCACGGAGCCCCCGAGGGTGACGCCCGCTGGCGGAGCGCCGCCCGCTCGCGCGGAGGGCAGCCTGAACTGGTTGCGGGCCCTCGGTCTCTACACGCTCCTGACCGTGCTCCTCACCTGGCCCCTGGCCTCCCAGCTCCACATCATCGATCCCGGCGATTCAGCGTTTTTCGCCTGGGTCATGGGCTGGGAGCTCCACGCCTTGCGGACCAATCCCGCCCAGCTTCCCCACGCCAACATCTTCCACCCCCTCCGCTACACGCTGGGCATGGACGAGCCCGTGCTGGGGACCACCCTCCTGGCCCTGCCCTTCCTGCCCTTCACGGGCGACGCGGTCTTCCTGTTCAACCTGGTGCGGCTCCTCACCTTCATCCTGTCCGGCCTCACCACCTACTGGCTGGCCCGCGAGCTGGGCTGCGGGGAAGGGCCGGCGCTCTTCGCGGGAGCGGCCTTCGCCTTCTCCCCCATCCGCACCGACCAGATCGCCCACCTCTCCACGCTGGGCACCCAGTGGCTGCCGCTCCTCCTCCTCTTCACCGTCCGCTTCGCGCGCAGCGCGCGCGCGCGCCATGCCTTTCTGGCTGCCCTCTTCTTCGTTCTCGCCTTCCTGGCCTGCGGCTATCATGGCTTGATCGGCCTCGCCGTCCTGCCCCCCGCCGTCCTCGTGCTCCTGTGGGGGCGGCCGCGGCACCTGCCGGCCGCGGTCCTGGCCGCCGCCGCCGCCGGCCTTGCCCTCCTGCCCCTCTACGCCTTGCACCGAGCCGCCCTGGAGCCGCAGGGGTACGCGCGGGGGGCGGAGGAGACGGTCTTCTTCTCCGCCTCCCTGGAATCGTTCCTTTCGACCGGCCCCTGGAACCGGATGTACGGCGACCTGACGGATCCCTTCCGCACCATCGGACCCAACAATCTCTTTCCCGGCCTGGTCGTGCCCGGCCTGGTCTTGCTGGGCGCCCTCGGTCTCTGGAGGCGGCGCGCGCTCCCCGACCGGGAGTCGCTCGCGCTCCTCGTGCTCGCCCTGGCGGCGGCGCTGTTGGCCCTGGGCCCGGAGGTGCGCTGGATGGGGCACCGGCTCTTCACCGGCCCCTTCGCCCTGGCCCGCGAGCTCTTCCCGGTGTTCCGGATGATCCGCGTCTCGAGCCGGGCCGGCGTGTACATCGCCCTGCCCCTCGTCCTCCTGGCCGCGCGCGCCCTGCAGGCCTGGCGCCCGGCTCCCCTCGCCTTCGCGGGGGTGGCCCTGCTCGCCCTCGCCGAGACCCTGATCGCTCCCATCCCCACCCCGGCCTGGGCCCAGGTCGTGGACACCCGCCGGGAGCCGCCCCCGGTCTACCGCTGGCTGGCCGATCAGCCCGGCGAGCCTCCGGTCGTGCACCTCCCCATGCTCGGGATCGACGGGACCTTCAAGCGGCCCGCCTACCACGAGAGCATCTATATGGTGCGCTCCACGGGGCACTGGAAGCCTCTCGTGAACGGTTACGCGGGGATCGAGCCCGCCCTCTACCAGCGGTTGCGCGCCCTGGCTCGCTCCTTCCCCTCGGAAGAATTCCTGGAGGCGCTCCGACAGATCGGCACACGCTACGTGATCCTGCACCGGGGCGGCTACGGCCCGAATCAGTGGGCGCGCATCGAGGCCGGATTGCCGCAATTCCGGTCCTCGCTGCGGGAAGTCGCCCGCTTCGCGGGGGACACCGTCTTCGAGCTGGAGGCGCCGCCGAGCGCGAGCGCGCTCGATACATTGAAATGGGGGCAGGGGGGTGTTAGCCTCCGGTGACGGCTGGTCCTTGGGCCGCGCGGAGGGCGCCCCGATGAGCAAGGACTCCCTGACCATCACCGACAACCGGACCGGCAAGAGCTACGAGATCCCGATCCAGGAGGGAACGGTCAAGGCCATCGATCTGCGCCAGATCAAGGTCTCCGCCGAGGACTTCGGGCTCATGACCTACGATCCCGCCTTCACCAACACCGCGTCCTGCAAGAGCCGCATCACGTTCATCGACGGGGACCGCGGGGTCCTGAACTACCGGGGCTACCCCATTGAGCAGCTCGCGGAGCGGAGCACCTACCTGGAGACGGCCTACTTGATCCTGCACGGGGAGTTGCCCACGAAGCCGGAGTATGAGGCCTGGCTCTACAACATCACCCATCACACCATGGTCCACGAGAACATCAAGGAGCTGATGGGCGGGTTCCGCTACGATGCCCACCCCATGGGCATGCTCGTCTCCACGGTGGCCGCGCTCTCGACCTTCTACCCCGAGGCCAAGCACATTCGCGACCGTCAAAACCGACAAGCCCAGATCTTCCGGCTCATCGCCAAGATGCCCACCCTGGCCGCTTTCGCCTACCGCCACTCGGTGGGGCAGCCTTACGCCTACCCGGACAACGACCTCGGCTACTGCGCCAACTTCCTGCAGATGATGTTCAAGGTAGGGGGGCACTACCAAGTGAACCCCGTGCTGGAACGGGCCCTGGAGGTGCTCTTCATCCTGCACGCCGATCACGAGCAAAACTGCTCGACTTCGGCCATGCGGGGGGTGGGCTCCTCGGAGGTGGACCCCTACTCCTCCACCGCCGGCGCCATCGCCGCCCTCTACGGCCCCCTTCACGGGGGGGCCAACGAGCAGGTCCTGCGCATGCTGCACGAGATTGGCTCCAAGGACCGCGTGCCGCAGTTCATCAAGGAGGTGAAGGCCAGCGGGGGAGAAGTGCGCCTCATGGGCTTCGGCCACCGGGTCTACAAGAATTACGATCCGCGGGCCAAGATCATCAAGATCATGGCGGACCAGGTGTTCCGGGTCACCGGGCGCAACCCCCTCCTGGACATCGCGTTGGAGCTGGAGCGGATCGCGCTCGAGGACGAGTACTTCGTGAAGAGGAAGCTCTATCCGAACGTCGACTTCTATTCGGGCCTCATCTACCAGGCCATGGGCTTCCCGGTGGACATGTTCCCGGTTCTCTTCGCCATCCCCCGCACCTCGGGCTGGCTGGCCCAGTGGGACGAGATGCTCGAGGACAAGGACCAGAAGATCGCGCGCCCGCGCCAAGTCTACCTGGGCGCCGGCCGGCGCGACTACCAGACCCTGGAGAAACGCAGCTAGGGGGTGGCGATTCGGGCCGCCACCCGGCCCCCCGGTCGCGCCGCGGGGTGGGCGAGTGCTTCTTCGCTCGGTCCGGCGGGACTCTGGGGGCCGGGGGGAATGCCCACCCCGTGGTCCCAGTCCGTGTGGGGGGCGCGGTTCAGGACGAACCACTGCCAGACGATCTCGCGGTACGTGTGCTGCTTGAGCCCCAGCTCTTGGTAGAGAGGCCGGAGCTTCATGTGCAGCCGCCGCAGGTTGTAGAAGGGAACGCTCGGGAAGTAGTGGTGCTCGGCGTGGTAATTCGAATACACAAAAAGGAAGTCCCAGAGACGGCTGGGCTTCATCACCGTGGACCACTTGAGGGGATGGGCGGGATCGATGTTGTAGTGCTGGCCCAGACGGTTCAAGGTGAAGGCAACCGGGAAGACCAGGAAATAGGGGACGACCTGGACGCGCAGCATGGGACCCAGGCCGCCGAGCTTGAGGAGGATCCCCATGACGGAGAACTGCACGATCATGGTGGCCAGGCGCTCGCGCCTCAGCGTTCGCCGCAGCGCTTCGGGGTAGGATTTGGCCTCCTGGGCCGCGGCCCGGAAGTAGAGGGGCATGAGAGCGGGCGTGCAGTAGAGCAGCTTGAACCAGCGGGCGTTGCGCTTGGGTGATAGCCAGTGTCGTTTGGGATCGTCCTCGCCGGAACCCAGGTTATCGTGATGGTCGAGGTGCCAGCGCGTGAACTGGCTGGCCGAGATCCCGCTCGTGATGGCGTAGGCGAGCCCGAGGGCGCGGTTCCAACCCTCGCGCCGGGACTGGAAGACCGACTGGTGGACCACCTCGTGAAGCAGGGTGGTCATGTTGAAGAAGGTGAAGCCCTGGAGGATCGCGACCGGAATCCAGTAGAGGGGGTTGGTCAGGTGCCAGAGAGCAACGCTGCAGACGGCCACGATCCCGAACTGCCGGGCCGCGCAGAGCAGGTGGCGGGGCGCGCTGCGCCGGTGCAGCGCTTTCAGCTCCTCGTGGGGAATGGCCCTCCGCAACCGATCCTTGAAGGCCTCGACCTGCTTCCAGTAGTAGTGCGACTTCACGGCTTCGATTCTAACAGGGGCGGGGTCCCGGGCGGAAGCGCGGCCCGGACCGTCCCCGCAAGGAGACGCGGACAGGTCCGCCCCGCTGCCATCCTGTCTTACGGGCGGATATACTCCAGGAAACACGTTGTTGCTGCGGAGACGATGAACCCCGGCCTCCATCGCGATCAGCAGGTCGAGCGTGCTCGGTCGGCGAGCGTCGAGCTCGAGCCCTTCGGGCTGCCCGCTCACCGCCTCGTCGGGGAACGGACGCACTCGGGCAAGGCCAGCCTCGGGAAGGGTCAGGCCACGGAGGTTGAGCGGCCCCGAGCCCGCCGCGCGCCGCCCGTCCCACCCACGCCCCTCCCCCCTCCCGCTTTAATAAAGAACGGGGCCGGGCGGGCCCTTCCCGACCTCGCTTGGGTCCCCTGAGCCATGGCCAACTACACGGTCCGCGTGCCCAACGGAAAGGAATACGGCCCTGTGGACCTGGCCACGGTCAAGAAGTGGCACGCGGAGGGGCGCATCGGTAAGGATGCGCTGGTCTGGGAGGAGGGTGCCCCGGAGTGGGTGCCCCTGCCCCGCATGCTCGAAT
>DATMQU010000239.1:0-5773 GCA_035566715.1 Vicinamibacteria bacterium | reverse complement strand
GGGCGTGGCGAGCGCGACCGCCCCCGCCGCGAGGGCGGCCACGGGCCAGGAACCGGGCTCGGTAATCCCAGGCATGAGCGCGAGTGCCCCCAGCGCGGCCAGGAGCCGCGTCACCCCCGGGGAGGGGCCCGTCCCCGGTCCCGACAACGCCGCGCCGCCGAGGAGGAGCGCGGCCAGCGCGGGAAGGAGGCTCATGAACGTCTTAGACCAAAGGCCAGCCCCCCGACCATGAGAAGGACCCCCGCCCCCGCCAGGGGCGCGGCCGGTTCGCGGGTGACGCGCATCCGCACCGCGACCTCGGGCTCCACCGAGGTCAGGGAAAACGAGCGGTCCAAGGGCTCGATCCGGTGCACGCCGGGCAGCGCCCGGATGACGAAGACCCGCCAGGCCTTTCCGTCCCGCTCCACGCGCAAGAGGGCCGCGGGGTTACGGGATTCGGGTGAGCGCGAGAAGGGCTGCTGCTTCCCGTCGAGGGCGAAGTCGGGGAAGTACCGCTCGAGGCCGATCTGCAGGCCCTCGACGAGGCCGGGCCGCTCGGGTGTCACGTCGACTTCCCGCGTCTCGGGGCCACCTTGGACGGCCACCCGGAGCCGGGCCACCTCGCCCGTGGGCACCACGCGGGGATCGCCAAACCGGAAGCCGCCCCGGCCGACCGACCGCTCGCGGGTGAGTTCGACCGTCCCCTCCCCTTGGGGCGAGGCCAGGCTCAGAACCGCAACGCGGGCGTCCGCGCGCTCGAGGCCTATCGGGAAGCCCAGGGGCCGCAGGCCGAGCGACCGGCCTCCCGGACCCTCCTCCTCGAAGCCGTTCTTGGCCTGGCCCACGACCAGGGTGAGGCTTCCCCGCCGACCGAGGACACCGTCGTAGCCGACGGAGGCGAGGAGGAGACAGGCACCCAGACCGAGCAGGCGCGCCCCCGCGTCCCTTCGCGCACGGACCACGAGCCCGAGCGCGAGGAGGAGGGCCAGGGCCGCGACCACGACCGGGGCCGCGGGCAGCCACTCGGGCGCGCGCAGGGAGGGGTGGATGACCCCCGCCAGGGCGACGCCGAGGGAGGCGACCACCCCGGGCCGGCCGAAGGCGTCCACCCTAGGGGGGCCCCAGCGAGAGCCCGGCTTCGCGGGCGAGCCGGAAGACCAATCGCACGGGCAAGCCGGCCACGTTCGACGGGGAGCCCGAGATGCCTTCGATGAAGAGCCCTCCCCGGCCCGCCACGTGATAGCCTCCCGCCTTGTCCAGGGGCTCCCCCGTGGCCACGTACCAGCCCCGCTCGGCTTCCGTCATCTCCGCGAAGGTCACGCTGGTGCGCTCGATCCCCGAGCGCGCCACGCTCCCAATGATGAGGCAGACCCCGGTCACGACCTCGTGTGTGCGTCCGGAAAGGTCGGCCAGCATGGAAAGGGCGGAGGCCGGAGACTCCGGCTTGCCGAGGACGCGGCCGTCGCAGATGACCTCGGTATCCGCGGCGAGAACGGGGAGGGTCTCCGACCGCGCGACCGCCTCCGCTTTGGCCCGGGCCAGGCGCAAGACCGCCGCTCCCCCCTCCTCGCCCGGGTGCAGGGTCTCGTCCGCGGCCGAGACCCTCACCCGAAAGGGGATCCCGAGGTCGCGGAGGATGCCGGCGCGGCGGGGCGAGGCGGAGGCCAGGACCAGCCAGGGCTCCATCAGCCCCTCCGGAATTGGGTGATCACCCGCGTGACCAGGGCCGCGGGCCCGCCGGCCTTGGGCACCAGATCGTCCGCTCCGTGGGCGGTCCGCGCTTCCTTCTGGCTCTCCACGGGGAGGCGGGTGTAGAGGAGGATGGGGATATCCACCCACTCCATCGTGGCCTTGATCATGTTGATGACGTCTTTGCCGGCGAGGGCGCCCTTCATGTCCAGCTCGAGGGCGATGACATCCGGCTTGTCCTCGGCGATGGCCTCGAGCCCCTTTTGGCCGTCCGCCACCGCCCGCACCGGTACCTCGGCCTGCTCCAGCTCCGCCACCGCCGCCTCGCGCGTCAGGGGATCGTCGTCCATGAGAAGCACCGTCTTCCGCCGCCGCGTGCGGACGGGAGGACGGACGGTGGCGTCGTGTTCGTGCTCCGCGGGGGGCTCCTCCCTCCCGGAGGTTCCCCCGTCAACGAGGGGTCGGTTCCGCAGCAGCTCCAGGATCTCATCCTGCGCCTGGCGCAGCGCCTGGAGCTCGGCCAGGACCGCATCGAGCGTGGAGGGAGACGGCCACTCCTCGCCGGCCGCCCCCGCCGGCGGGGTACGACCCGCCGAGCGGGCGGTGTCCTCGCCTGGCCGCGCGATCTTCTTGAGCGGCGTGCCCGGGGGCAGGGTCGCGCTCGGATGGGGGCCGGAGGAGGCGGGGGGGCCGTCGGCATTCGAGGCCTTGGCGAGCTTGGCCGCGGTGGAGCGGGTCATGAGACGGGCGCCGCAGCCCGGGCAGATGGTGACGCCGCCGCCATCGGGCACGCTCGTGATCTCGGTCTTGCACTTGGGGCAGCGCATGGCCGGCTCCAGTTTGCCTCCGTGTCCGCAGAGGGCGGCGGACGCGGAGGAGTATAGCGCACCGGGCAGAGACGCTTGGCCGTGCCCGCGCTCTGCCGTAGAGTAGCCTCATGGGCCTCGAGCGGGCGGCCGGGATGGGCCTGGCCGCGCGGCTGTTTGGGTCCGCGCCGGAGCGGACTCTGGCCCTGCTGCGCGCCGCCTGGCCGCGGGTGGTGGGCCCGGAGCTGGCGCGGCGCACGGAGGTGATCGCGCTCGAAGGCGACAGCTTGCGCATCCGCGTCCCGGACGCGGGGTGGCGCAAGGGCCTTCTCCGCATGCGGCGCGAGATCCTGACGCGCTTGCGCGACCTGGCGGGCGATCTCGCCCCGCGCCGCCTGGGGTTCACCGAGGGCTTCCCCGCAGGGACCGCACCCTCCCTTCCCCCCATCCTGCCCCCCGCGCCCGAGGTGCCGGCTCCGCCGCCCTCCCCAGCCTTGAGCGCGGAGGCGGCGAGAATCCGCGATCCCGAGCTCCGGGCCCGCTTCCTGGAGATCGCGGGCCGGTATCTGGCGCGGACCAAGCACCCGCCAACGCCATAAGGAGTTGCCATGCCCGAGTCCGTCATTCTCTCGGCCGTGCGCGTCCCCACCGGGAAGTTCCTGGGCTCTCTCAAGGGCTTCTCCGCCCCCGCTTTGGGAGCGATGGTGGTGCGGGAGGCCGTGGCCCGCGCGGGCGTTCCGCCGGAGCTCGTGGACGAGGTGATCCTGGGCAACGTGGTCTCCGCGGGCCTGGGCCAGGCCCCCGCCCGCCAGGCCGCCCTCCACGGCGGGCTGCCCCCCAAGGTCGCCGCCCTCACCATCAACAAGGTTTGCGGATCCGGCCTCAAGGCGGTGATGCTGGCCGCCCAGGCCATCGCCAATGGGGACGCGGAGGTGGTGGTGGCGGGGGGCATGGAGTCCATGTCCAACTGCCCCTACCTGCTGACCCGGGTGCGCGAGGGCATGCGGCTGGGCCACGGAGAGGCCGTCGACTCCATGATCTGGGACGGGCTCTGGGACCCCTATGAGGACTACCACATGGGCTGCACGGGGGAGATCGTGGCCGAGAAGTACGGCGTCACCCGGCAGGAGCAGGACGCGTACGCGCTGGAAAGCCACCGGAAGGCGGTGGCCGCCATACGGGCGGGTCGGTTCCGGGATGAGATCGTGCCCGTTCCCCTCCCCGCCAAGAAGGGCGCGCCCGTCCTGTACGCGGTGGACGAGGGGCCGCGGGAGGAAACGTCGCTCGAGGCGCTGGCCAAGCTCAAGCCGGCCTTCAAAGAGGGCGGCACCGTGACCGCCGGCAACGCGCCCGGCGTGAACGACGGAGCGGCCGCGCTGGTGGTGATGTCGGCGGAAACCGCGCGTGCCCTGGGCCGGAAGCCCCTGGCCCGCATCGTGGGCCAGGCGGTGGCCGGCCTGGAGCCGGCGCTGGTCATGATGGCGCCCGTCGATGCGGTGCGAAAGCTGTGGAAGAAGACGGGCTGGAGCGCCTCCACCGTGGACCTCGTGGAGTTGAACGAGGCCTTCGCCGTCCAGGCGGTCGCGGTCTGCCGGGAGCTGGAGCTCGATCCGGCCAAGGTCAACGTGAACGGCGGCGCCGTGGCCCTCGGCCATCCCATTGGAGCCAGCGGGGCCAGGATCCTCACCACCCTGCTCTACGCGCTGCGCGACCGCGGCAAGTCGCGCGGCGTGGCCACCCTCTGCTTGGGGGGGGGCAACGGGGTGGCCCTGGCGGTCGAGGTGGTCTAGTGGCTCAGGAGGGCGCGGTCCGGACGGTGCCCCCCCGGCCGTCCGCCCTTCGCTCCCGGTAGGCCGCTTCGAGCACCACCCGAACCCCGGGATGGCTCACGTCCAGGGCCTGGAGGGCCGCCGGTTCGAGCTCCAGCATCTCGCTGTGGGCGGCGACGGTAACGGTGGCGCTGCGTGGCCGGCCGGTGAGCGCAGCGATCTCCCCGAAGAACCCCCCTTCTTTCAGAGAGGCTTTGGCCACGCTCCGCCCGCCGGCGTCGCGGGTGAACACCTTGACCGCGCCCACAGCCAGGATGAACACGCTCTCCCCAGGCTCGCCCTCCGTGACCACGATGTCCCCGGGCTCGAAAGTGACGAGCCGCAGCTCCTGGATGACGGCCAGGAGCTCGTCCTCGCTGAAGCCGGCGAACAGGGGGCTCGCCAGGAGGCCGGGAGCGTAGGCCCGGAGGGCGGAGGAGTCGGCGGGGGCAATCACGAAAGAGTCGCTCGGGGCCGGGTGCACGGTCTTCCGCACCATGTCCAGGAGCCAGTCTTGGAAGAAGCCCTCCGTGTTCCCCGCCCCCGGCCGGCGGGCGGCCGATCCCGCCGGCGGCTCCAACGGGACCGCGTCGCCCGCGGGGGCCGCCGATTTCGACCGGGGGGCCAAGCTCAGCTCCTCCACGTTGCGGTGCTGGATCCTCTCGATCTTCTTGAGGACGGCGATGGCCTTCTCCGGGTAGCCCTGGCGCGCGAGGTCATCGGCCAGGTGAACGAGGATGGGAATGGTGTCCTCGTACTTGCCCGCCCTCAACAGCACCGCGGCCAGACGCAGGCGTATTCGGGGGTCCCACCGGCTCTCCCCGAAGAGGGCTTCCAGGGCCGCGACCGCCCGCCTCTGGTCGTCGGACATGACCAGGGGCACGGCCCGCACCGCCGCCGCCTCCGGGCTGCTCGCGCGCCGGATGTACAGCTCCTCCAAGACCTCGCGGGCCCGCGGATGCTCGTGGGCCAGGCGGTCGAGGCCGGCCTTGTCGATCTCGAGAAGCTCGCAGCGCCCCGCCGCGGTCACGGTCGCCGAACGGGGGCGGCCCGAGAGGCTGCCGATCTCGCCGAAGAAGTCCCCCTCCCCCACCTCCCCCACCGGGAAGTTGCGGCCTTCGGGGTTCCTCACCCACACCCGGACGCTTCCCTTGGCCACGATGTAGACGCTGTCTCCCCGCTCCCCCTCGGTGAGGATGATGTCCCCCCCTTCGAAACGGTGGAGGCGCAGGCCCCGAAGAACCGCCGTCAAGTCGGCCGGGGAGAGGTCCCGGAAGAGGGGGCTCCCCGCCACCGTCGCCGCAACCGGGAACTCGGGGTCCTGAGCGGACGCGGGGGGAGCGGGCCGGCTCTGCGCCAGATCGTGGACGAGATTGAGCAGCTCGGTCCGAAAGTCCTCCGCGGACATGACCGAAGAGGACTCGCCCCCAGGATCCGGAGCCGTCACCGCCCCGGCCTCCGGCTCCGGGGGGGCGACTCTAACGCTCTCCA
>DATMQU010000238.1:0-4875 GCA_035566715.1 Vicinamibacteria bacterium | reverse complement strand
TCCGGCTCCTCAGCGGGCGCGCCCCCCTTCCCCGCACGCCGCTCGACGGGCCCATTCTGGCCTTCTCCGTGTGGACCCTGCTCTCCGCCTCCTTCTCCGCCGACCCCTTGGCCTCCCACGACAACGCCAAGAAGCTGCTCCTCTTCGCCCTCGTCTACCTGGCCCTGGACTCCGCGTCGGGGGAGCGGGAGCGCGAGCGGATCGTGGACGCCGCGCTTCTGGGCGGGATCGCGCTCGGCGGGGGCGCGATCCTGCAGTTCCATTTCCTGGGCTTCGACACCCTGAACCGGCGGCCCCACGGGTTCGTCGGCCACTACATGACGGCGGCCGGGCTCTCCATGGGCGCGGCGGTTGTGGCCGCGGCGCGGCTCGCCTTCCGCCGGGAGCCGCTGCGTCCCTCCCGGGGGGACGTGAAGCTCTTGGCCGGTCTGGGCGCCGCCCTCCTGGTCGTCTCCCTGGCCGACGCGGCGGGGATCCTCGCCGTTGAGACCACGCGCCTCTTCGTGGCCGGGCTGGCGGCGACGGCGGCGGCGCTGGCCCTGGCCCGGGGGCCCTGGCCCGCGCCCTCCACCGGCACCACCCTCGCCGCCCTCGCCCTGCCGGTCTGCACCTGGTCGCTCCTCATCTCGATGACCCGCAATGCCTGGCTGGGGGCGCTCGCCGGCCTGGCCGTGGTGGCGGCCTTGCGCGCCCCCCGCGCCCTCTGGCTGCTCCCCACCGGCCTGCTCGCCGTGCTCGTCCTGCGCCCCGCCACCGTGATCGACCGACTCACCCTGAGCGACCCCAGCAGCGTCGATCGCTACTACATGTGGCAGGCCGGCATCGACATGATCTTGGACAAGCCCGTGTTCGGCCAGGGGCCGGGCATGATCCTAAAGACCTACCCCCGCTACCGCTGGCCGGAGGCCCCCAACCCCCTGGCCCCCCACCTCCACGACAACGCGCTGCAGATCACGGCCGAGCGGGGCCTCCCCTGCCTGGTCTTCTGGCTGTGGCTGGTGGCCGCGGCCATGGGCGACGCGTGGCGCGAGTGCCGCCGCGGCCTCTACGGGCGGGGCTGGGTCGCTCCCGGCGCCCTCGCCCTCCTGACCGCGGTGATGATCTCCGGCCTCTTCGAGTACACTTTCGGGGACTCCGAGGTCCTCATGTTCACGCTGATCTTCACTGCTTTTCCCTACGCCTTGCGCCGGCAACGGGCGGTGGCCGCGGTTTGAGGGACGCATGAAGCCGGCCCGGGCCCGGGCCCTGCTCAAGGCCATGAGCGGCCGGCGGGTCCTCGTCCTCGGGGACGTCATGCTCGACGAGTTCATCTGGGGCAAGGTCGTGCGCATCTCCCCCGAAGCCCCCGTCCCCGTGGTGGAGGTCACCGACCAGAGCTTCCACCTGGGGGGGGCGGGGAACGTGGCCGGCAACATCCGCTCCCTGGGCGGGGAGGCGGTGCTGGTGGGGGTGGTGGGCGCGGACGCGGCCGGGGAGAGGGTGAAGGCGGCCTTGGCCACGGCCGGGGTCGAGGCCGGGCTGACCGTGGCCGACAGCGGGCGGCCCACCACCGTCAAGACCCGGATCATCGCCAACCACCAGCAGGTGGTCCGGGCCGACCGCGAGCGCTCCGACGACATCGCGGACGCCCTGGAGCAGGCCCTCCTGAGGCGGGTGCGGCGGGCCCTGCCCTCCTGCCAAGCCCTCATCCTCTCCGACTACCAGAAGGGCGTCGTCACCGCCCGGCTCATGAAGGCCATCCCTCCCCTGGCCCGCCGCCGCCGGATCCCCCTCCTGGTGGATCCCAAGGTGGCGCATTTCTCGCTGTACCGGCGGGTGGCCGTGATCACGCCCAACCAGACGGAGGCCGAGCAGGCCACGGGCATCCGCATCCGGAGCGTGGCCGACCTGACCGCGGCCGGCAAGCGCATCGTGGCCATGCTGGGCTGCCGGGCCGCCCTCATCACCCGCGGCGAGCACGGAATGAGCCTCTTCGAGCGCGACCGGCGGCCGCTGCACATCCCCACCGCCGCCCGCGACGTCTACGACGTGACGGGGGCGGGGGACAGCGTGATCGCCACCCTGGGCCTGGCCCTGTGCGCGGGGGCCAGCCTCCCCGAGGCCGCCGCCCTCGCCAACTACGCGGCCGGCGTGGTGGTGGGCAAGCTGGGCACGGCCGCGGCCACGCCCGACGAGCTGCTCGCCGCGGTCGAGGCGGACGCGTGAGGGTAGCGGTCGTCGGAGCCGGCCCCGCCGGCTCGCTGCTCTCCTACCACCTGGCCAAGGACGGCGCCTCCGTCACCGTCTTCGACCCCTCCCATCCGCGCGAGAAACCCTGCGGGGGCGGGGTCACGGGCAAGGCCCTGGCCCTGCTGCCTCCGGCCCCCGCCTCCGACCCCCTGCCCGCCCGCTGGGTCGACGAGTGTCGGTTCGAGTCCGGGCACGGCGAGTGGGTGGACCTCAGCCTCGACCGCCCCCTCGCCGTGGCCGCCCGCCGCGACCTGGACGCCTGGCTGCTGCGGCGGGCCACGGAAGCGGGCGCTATCCACGCCGCCCAGCGGGTGGTGGAGGTGGACGGGGGGGGTCGCGTGCGGACGGCGGCGGGCGGGGAGGAACGCTTCGACTGCGTGGTGGGGGCGGATGGAGCGGGCAGCCTGGTGCGGCGGACGTTCCTGGCCCCCACGCCCCCCTCCCGCCTCTGCATGGCGGTGGGGTGGTTCGCCCGCGGCACCTCGCCCATGCTCGTGCGCTTCACGCCCGGCCTCTCGGGTTATCTCTGGCTCTTCCCCCGCCCCGACCACGTCGGGGTCGGCATCTGCGCGCCTCTGGCCGCCCTTCCCACCCGGCAGCTGGTGGCGCGGCTCGAGGCCGAGGTGGCCCGCGCCTTTCCGGCCCTGGTCGAGGTCGAGGCCGACCGCTATGCCCACACCATCCCCTCCCCCTCCACCGACCCCGCCTCGATCCTGGAAATCGCCGGCCCCCGCTGGGTGCTCGTGGGCGACGCCGCGGCCCTGGCCGATCCCATCACCGGCGAGGGCATCCCGAACGCGCTGCGCTCGGCGGTGATCCTCGCGGAGACCTTGCGGACGGACGGCTCCCCCCTGCGCTACCCGGAGCGCTTGCTCGGGGCTTTCGGGCGGGAGCTCCTGAAGGCGGCCGCCATCCGCGACCGCTTCTACGCCCCCGGCTTCGCGCGCCGCATGATCTCCTGCGCTGGCCGCAGCCGGGCCATCCGCAGGGTCATGACGGAGCTGGTGCTGGGCGAGCTGGGCTACCTCGCGCTCAAGCGCCGGCTCCTTTTGGAGGGGCCGCGCTTCCTGCTCCAGGGCGGCCTCTCCGTCCTCCGCGCCGCCATCTAGCCGGCTTCCCGCGCGCCGCCGCCCCGGCCGGGGGTGGGGGTCAGTGGCGGAAGTGGCGGACGCCCGTGAAGACCATGGTCAGGTTCTGCTCGTCCGCGGCGGCGATGACCTCCTCGTCCTTGACCGAGCCCCCGGGCTGGATGACGGCCGTGGCCCCCGCCTTGGCGATCTCGTCGATCCCGTCGCGGAAGGGGAAGAAGCCGTCGGAGGCGGCGGCGGAGCCGGCCAGGGGGAGCGCCGCCTTCAGGGCCGCGAACCGGGCCGCGTCCACCCGGCTCATCTGGCCGGCCCCGACCCCGAGCGTCTGCTGGGCGTTGGCGAAGACGATGGAGTTGGACTTCACGTGCTTGCACACGGTCCAGGCGAGGAGGAGCGCCTTCCACTCCTCGGCGCTCGGCTTGCGCCGGGTCATGATCTCGCACTTGTCCTTGTCGAGCTGATGGAGGTCCCATTCCTGGGCCAGGAGCCCGCCCATCACCCGGCGCAGGTCGAAGCCGGTGACCCGATGGATGCCGGTGGTGTCCATGTCCATGACCCGCAGGTTGGGCTTGGCGGCCAGCGTCTTCTTGGCTTCCGACTCGAAGCCGGGAGCGATCACGGCCTCAACAAAGACCCCGGCGATCTTGCGCGCGGTCGGCCCGTCCACCCGCCGGTTGAAGGCCAGGATCCCCCCGAAGGCGGAGACGGGATCCCCCGCCCAGGCCCGCTCGTAGGCCTCCAGGGAGTCCTTGCCCACGCCGGTGCCGCAGGGGTTGGTGTGCTTGACGATCACGCAGGCGGGCTCGCGCAGCTCCGTGGCCAGCCGCCAGGCCGCGTCCAGATCGAGGATGTTGTTGAAGGAGAGCTCCTTCCCCTGGATCTTGCGGGCCGCCGCCACCGAGTAGAGCGTCGAGCCGAGGTCGCTGTAAAAGGCCGCCCGCTGGTGGGGGTTCTCGCCATAGCGCAGGTCCTGGACCTTCTCGTAGTTCAACGTGAGGCGATAGGGGAACACGTCCTCGGACTCCGCGACCGCATAGCCGGCCTCGCGGACCTCCACCTGGGCGAAGTAGCCCGCGATCGCGGCTTCGTAACGGGCGGTGTGGCGGAAGGCCTTCTGGGCCAAGAAGAGCCGGGTGGGGCCGTCGATGCCCCCCGCCCGGTCGAGCTGCTCGAGGAGCAGGGGGTAGTCGGCGGGGTCCACCACCACCGCCACCTGCTGGAAGTTCTTGGCCGCCGCGCGCAGCATCGCGGGCCCGCCCACGTCGATGTTCTCGAGCGCTTCCTCGAAGGGAGCGCCCTTGGCCACCTTGTCTTCGAAGGGATAGAGGTTCACGACCACGATGTCCACGGGCGGGATGCCGTGCTCGGCCAGGGCCTTTTGGTGCTCGGGGCGGTCGCGCCGGGCCAGGATTCCGCCGTGGATCAGGGGGTGCAGCGTCTTCACCCGGCCGTCCAGGATCTCGGGGAAGCCGGTGGCGGTGGACACCGCCACCACCGGCACCCTCGCCTTCGTCAGCTCGGAGGCGGTGCCGCCGCTGGAGACGATCTCGTAGCCGCG
>DATMQU010000237.1:0-6522 GCA_035566715.1 Vicinamibacteria bacterium | reverse complement strand
GCCAGTGCCAATGGCGACGTGGGCCCTTCTCTCGAAGGTGAAAGCGGAGAGCACTCTCGACTACAGGGACTGCTCACCAACGCATGTTCAAACTGATCCTAATCTCGATCGTGCTGGTGCCCGTTCTGCTCGGCATGCTGACAGCAAGAAACCGAAGCCAACGGCGCGGGCTGTTCCTGTTGCTCGCCATCATGCTCACGTACAACGTGCTCTACGTGCTCATGCTTTTCTATCTCCGCGTCCGATGGGTCGACTGGGCGTGGTAGGCGCCTGAGTGTAGGAACGTCGCCCCCGCGTCTGCCTTTGCCGCCGCGATTTATGCCATGAAGCCTCTGGGGAGGGATGACCTGAGCCCCCTTCGGTACTTAACGACAATACGAGCCGCTCCCAGCGGCTCACCGATTCCGAGATAGCGGGGACATCGGTGCTCTGCCGGGTGTTGTGCGCCCTTCTGTTCGTGGCTTGGACTGCGGAGTCGCAACGGGAAAAGGTGCTGTATTACGGTTACTGGCGGAGCCCCTTCCAGATTTTCGGCTGGCTCTTCGAGTCCCTGCCCATCATCAACCTCGTCCCCTGGCAGGTCCTGCTCCTCGCGCTCGTGCCCCTGTGTTTGCTGAGGCCCGGTGCGTTTCGCAAGCGCGCCTGGCCCATGGATTTGGCGATTCTGACGAGCTTCGTCAGCGTGGTGATCACTTTCGTATGGGGATGGATACGCGGCGGCAGCCCCTACAATGCTTACTACCAACTGTGGAGGTTCCTCGTCGGGTTGCTCGTCAGCCTGCTGCTCGTCTCGGTCGTCCGCAGCTCCCGTGACCTGAAGGCGCTTGGTTTCACCATCTTGCTGGCTGCGCTCGTTCGCGGCGCGCTCGCCATGTACTTTTACTGGGCCGTCGTGCGCGGCAACATCGAACCGCCTCCACCGTACATGACGACCCATGACGACTCCCTCCTCTTCGTTGCCGGCGTGCTCATCTCCCTGAGCTGGGCGCTCGCGCGAAGCAGCCTGGCCTCTTGGCTCATCGCGGCCCTCGTGTCCGCCCACTTGTTGTACGCGATCACCTTGAACAACCGCCGCCTCGCCTGGATCGAGTTGGTCCTTGTTCTCGCCCTCGCGTACTGGGTGCTTCCACGGGGGAGGGTGAAGCGGCGGGTGAACGTCTTCTTGCTCGTCACGGGGCCCGTCCTTCTGGCGTATGTCGTGGGCGGTTGGGGCCGGGAGGGGGTGTTTTTTGCGCCGCTTCGAGCGTTCTCCACGGCCGGCAGCTACCAGGACAACTCATCTCTAGGTCGCGAGGAAGAGACCCGCAACCTCATCTATACGCTCTCGACGGGCGGGAACCCCCTGCTGGGGACCGGCTGGGGCATACCCTATGCCAAGGTCACGAGCGTCTACGCCAACTTTGAGGAGTGGTGGCAATACCGGTACCTGCCCCATAACTCGCTCCTCGGCGTGGCGGTCTTCGGCGGCGTGGTCGGGATTTTCGGCATCTGGCTGGTGGTGCCGGTGGCCGCCTTTCTCGCGATGCGCGGCTATCGGGGGTCGACGCATGCCGTCGATCGCGCTGCCGCCATGGCCGCTCTCTGCATTTTGGCGGCCTACGGCGCCCAGTGTTACGGTGACATCGGCTTTCAGGCTCTTACCTGCGATCTCATCCTGGGCGTTGCCCTGGCCGTAGGAGCCAAGGTGGCCGCCTGGAACGGGGCATCGGAGGTCGGAAGAGGCAACGAGAGGCGTGTGCCCGCCACGATGCCGGGGGCACCCGGGCAGGCGGCGGTGGACCGAGCACCGGCCACGCCCGGTCGGCAATGGGCATTTGCCTCGGCGGGCTCGGACCAAAGCTGATGGCGGCCAGGACCAGGGCGCCCATTCCCGATTGGCAATAGCAGACTGACCGGGGGAGCGAGCCATGTGTGGCGTTGCCGGCGCAATACGAAGGATTCCCCAGGGTCGCGAGGTGGCGGCGCGGCCGCCCAGCGAGCAGATCTGCGCCTTCGTCGAGAAGATCAGCGAGGCACAGCGGCACCGCGGACCCGACGGTTCGGGCCTGTGGCAGTCGAGCGGCCGGGAAGTGGTCTTCGGTCACCGGCGCCTGGCCATCCTGGACCTGAGCGAGGCCGGCGCGCAGCCGATGGTGGACGCAGAAACCGGGTGCGCCATCACCTTCAACGGCGAGATCTACAACTTTGCGGAGATCCGGCGCGATCTTGAGGCCGGGGGCGAGACCTTCCGCTCCTCCTGCGACACGGAGGTTATCCTAAAGGCCCACAAGCGTTGGGGTATCGACGCCGTCAGGCGCTTCCGCGGGATCTTTGCTCTCGCTCTCTGGGACCCGCGCTCCCGCGCCGTCCATCTCGTGCGCGATCCCCTAGGCATAAAACCCCTTTACTGGACCATCTTTCGCGACGGCGATACCGGCGAGGAAGTCACCCTGTTCGCATCCGAGGTTCGAGCCCTTCTCGACTGCGGCGCCGTGCCGCGCCGCCTCGAACCGGCTGCCGTGGCCTCGTACCTCTGGCACGGCTTCGTGGTGGGGCCGGACACCATTGTGGAGGGAGTTCACCTCCTGCCCGCGGCCACGATCCTGACCATCGAGGCCGGCGACCTCACCCACCGCCAGAACTCGCGCAAGATGCGCCAATACTGGGACATGCCATCCTCGGCGGGCGGCGAGACCACGGTGGAGGAGCTGCGCGCAGAACTCATGAACACCGTGAAGATGCAGCTCGTGGCCGACGTGCCCCTGGGTGTCTTCCTGTCCGGCGGCATCGACTCGAGCGCAGTGGCGGCTCTGGCCAGCGAGGTCGTTCCCGACGCCGTGCATACGTTCACCATCGGCTTCGATTCGACCGCCTACGACGAGACGCACTATGCCCGGCTGGTGGCCGACGCCATCCGCAGCCGCCACACCAGCGTCATGCTCACCGAGCAGAGCTTCCAAGAACAGCTCCCCGACGCATTCAAGGCCATAGATCAGCCCACCTTCGATGGCATCAACACGTACTTCGTCAGCCGCGCCGCCCGCGAGGCGGGGATGACCGTCGCCCTCGCCGGTACCGGGGGGGACGAGATGTTCGGCGGCTACGCGAGCTTCGTGGACATCCCCAAGGGGCTACGGGCCGGCGCCTGGCTGCCGGGCGCCGAGGATGCCGGGATCGTCAGGCGCACCCTAGACAGCGCCGTCACCGTGGGCGCCCGCTTCGTCAACGAGATGTCCTGGAATCTCCTCAAGGTGGCCCCCCCCCAAACGCGCTGGGGCAAGGTCGCCGATTTGGCCCGCGCCGCCCACGAGGCGCTCGGCCTCTACCAAGTCTCTTACGCCCTCTTCACGCGGGAGACCCAGGGCGTCCTCGCGGGCAGCGCGGTCCGCCTGGCTCAGAGGCAGCAGCAGCACGGCTTGCCGGCAGAGGTAGCCGCGGCCTGGCGCCAGCGCGTTAAGGGCAGCGAAGTGCTGCACGCGATCTCGCTGCTGGAGCTCTCCAGCTTCGTCGGCGAGCGTCTGCTGCGCGATACCGATGCCGCCAGCATGGCCGTTGCCCTAGAGGTGCGCGTGCCGCTACTGGACCACGTCCTCGCCGAGACCGTCGCCCGCATCGACCCCATCCGCCGCTTTTCACCCTCCCGCAAGAAACAGCTGCTGCGTGACGTGGCCCTGGGCAAGCTCAACCCCGCGATCTTCGATCGACCCAAATCGGGCTTCGTCCTGCCCATCGACAGCTGGGCCCGACAGCGGCTGCGGCCGCAGATGGAGACTGTGTTCGCCGACGAGGGCTTGGCGCGCCGAGTTGGCCTGCGCGGCGAAGCATTGCAGACCCTCTGGCGTTCCTTCACCGGGGGTCGGTCGGGCCTGTATTGGTCGCGTATTTGGGCTATCTACGTACTCCTGTCGTGGTGCCAGACCCACGAGGTGTCTCTTCCCGCATGATGACGACCGGGCCACGGGGGGGCAGCCCCAAGGTGCTGTTCCTGTCCGGGTTGCAGATCTATCCGACCATGTCGGGCGGAACGCTCCGCAGCTCTGCCTTGGCCAACGCCCTCCGGTACCATGGTTTCGACGTGCGCGTGCATTCGTTGACGGGGCGCAAGGCGGACTATCTCGCCCGCCGTCCTTCGTCGCTGCAGGTGTGGCCTGGAGGGACCGGGGAGCAAGTCGACCGCGGGCTCGCGTCGGTGGCGGCTTGGCTCGCCGGCTACGTCCTGGGGCTGCCCCCGTTTTGGATCAGCGCGCATCTGGGCGCCGCTGCCGCCTCACCCGGAGAGGCCCTACTCTCCGCCGCCCTGCGCGACAAACTGACTTGGTGCGACGCCATCCTGGCCGATTTCCCGTATCTCTATCCGATCTTCTCGGCACCGTCGGCACGGGGAAAGCTGCGCATACTGAGCACCCACAACATCGAGCACCATCTGTGGCGGAAGCCTTTGATCCGGGCGCTGGTGCGCGACCTGGAGATTCGGGCGGCCAAGGCTTGCGACATCTTGGTGAGCTGCTGCGCGGAGGACGCTCGGTTCTTCGAGGCGAACGCCCCGGTGAGGCAGGTGGTCGTGGTGCCCAACGGCATCGACTTGGGGCGCTTTTGTGGGATCAGAGGCCACCGAGCGGAGGCGCGGCGGGAGTTGGGCATCGCGGATGACGTGATGCTGTTCTTGTTCACGGCCAGCAAGTGGGGGCCGAACCGCGAGGCCTTCGAGTACCTCCTCGAGTTTGCCAAGAGTCAGGCGCGCCTGCTGGTGGAACAGAGAATCCACATCCTCCTCGTGGGAGGCGTGACCGCGGAGCCGGTGCATCTCGACGGTTTCACGGCAACCGGCAGAATTGACCGGGTGGAACCCTATTTCGCGGCCGCCGACGCCGCCCTCAACCCGATGTCAAGCGGCGCGGGGACGAACGTGAAGATGTGTGAGTTCATCGCCATGCGCCTGCCGATCGTCAGTACGCCCTTCGGAGCGCGCGGGCTTGCCTTCGAAGACGGCAAGTCTGGCTTTCTGTTCGAGAAGGACGGCTTGGCCCCCGTCCTCTCGAAGGTGCGTCGCCTCTTCGACCAAGACCCCCTCCGACTGAAGGAGATGGCCGACGACGCCTACGCCCAGAACAGGAACGCCATCGACATGAACGCCTGCGCGCAGGTGCTGGTGGAAGCCATGGGGGACGCCCGGGAGCGCTTGCACGCGCCGGGGGGCGCCACGCCGTCCCCGGAGGGCCCGGTAGCGGGTGGTCTTAGCTGATGGCTACGCTCGGCCTGACCCAGGCGGGGCCGCAGGAAGCGCGCGAAGAGGCCGGAGGGGTCGGCTCTCCCGCCGTGGCCGAGGGGCCGCATGGATCCAGGCCCCGGACTGGGTTTTCCGGCCACCTGCCCGCTCTCGACGGCGTACGCGGGCTCGCCATCCTTCTCGTGTTGCTGTACCACTTTGTCGGCCAGACGGCGGTTACCAACCGCCTCGAGGCGGCCGTCAACTGGGCTCTGGGCTATGGCTTTCTCGGGGTCGACCTCTTCTTCGTCCTCTCCGGCTTCCTGATCACCGGGATCCTCTACGACTCGCGGGCTGAAGCAGGGTACTTCCGCACCTTCTACATGCGCCGGGTGCTCCGGATTTTCCCGCTGTACTACGGTGTTCTGGCCGTCGTGTTCTTCGGCGTCTCGCTGATACCTGCCCTTCGCGGTTCCGAGATTGCGGGCCTAAAGGAACACCAGGCCTGGGCGTGGCTCTACGGGATCAACGTCTACCTTTCGATCCAGGGCGGCTGGGTATTGTCGTACATCGAGCATTTCTGGTCACTGGCCGTGGAGGAGCATTTCTACTTCGTCTGGCCGCTGGTGGTCTGGGTGCTGGGCGCCCGGCCTCGGCTCCTCATGCGAACGGCCCTCGGCCTGGCCGCGCTATCGTTTGGCGCCCGGGTGGCGGCGTCGCTCTCCGGCGTGAGCACGGTTGCGACCACCGTGCTCACCCCCTTCCAGCTGGACGCCCTGTGCCTGGGTGGGCTCTTCGCCGTGTGGCTGCGCCAGCCGAAGGGAGAGCTTGCCGTCAAGCGCGCCATCCTGCCGCTCGCGCTGTTGGGGGGGGCGGCGCTCGCCTTCCAGTTCGGGCTCCATCGCTTTACCGACTTCGGCCTGTCGCTGATGCGGTCCGTGCGGGAAGGGCTGTTCCGGGTGGTCTTCGTGGCCCTGCTCCTGCACGCCCTGTTCGCGCCGGCAACCTCCTTGGTGGCCCGGTTCTTCCGCAGCGGCGCCATGACCGCGCTCGGCAAGTACAGCTACGGGCTCTACGTCTACCATCATTTCCTGTCCTACTACTTCCTCAAGCACGGCACTGAGTTCGCGCTGGCGCGCGTCGTCGGCTCGCACACTCTCGCCGTGGTCCTCCAGGCCAGCGGCGGAATCGCGTTCTCGATGGCGGCCGCGTGGCTGAGCTATGAGTTCTTTGAGAGGTACTTTCTGCAGCTGAAGCGCCTCTGGCCTTCGTCGGGGAGGCCCGCCATCGCTCGCGCCGGCTGACGGCACTCCGCGGACGGCTCTGGAGAAGCGACG
>DATMQU010000236.1:0-5616 GCA_035566715.1 Vicinamibacteria bacterium | reverse complement strand
GCGGCCACCACCCGGTTCGCGGGGTTCTCCGCGAGCCGCACGGAGCGGGACCAGCCGGCCTGGATGTTCCCCCAGCTCCCGGCGACGGAACTCGTGAGCCCGATCGTCCGAAGCTGCTTGAAGTTCACGTCGTATTCCATGTTGAAGTCCCCCGAGAGCTCGGGGGTGGGTCGAACGCGGATGCGGGAGAGCAGGGGGGAGAGGTGCTCGGGCTGGAAGCCGGGCCCGAAGGAGGAGGAGGAGTAGTTGGGGTCGAAGTTGCTCACGGCGTTCTTGCCGTCGGCGATCTGCACGTAGTAGGTCTGGGCGAGCCGCCAGGAGAGGAACTCGTAGGACACCGGCTTGCCGGAGGGGCCAGCGCGCTTGGTCAGGAAACGCTGGACGAGGGCGTAGGTGAGCTCGTCGGTGCCCAGGAGGTAGTCGTTGCCATCGAACTTGGGGATGCTGTCGAAGTTATCCACCCGGGTCCGGTAGGTCCAGGTGATTTCCGGTCCGATGACGTGCTTGAAGCGTCCGGGGTCGTCGGCCTCGCCGAAGACACGCGAGAAGGTCGGCCCGCGCAGGTCCACCGTGCCCTCGAAGAAGGGCCGGTCCAGGCCGGGGCCGGTGATGCTGGTCTGGGCGCCCCCCGTGGCGCTCCCCGTGGCCGCGGCGAGGCTGGCGGAGTATTGGGTGAAGCGGAAGCGGGCGGTGGGCGTGACCTGGAGAAAGCTCAAGGAGAGGGGACGGGAGACCTCGGGGGCGATGTCGTAGCGGAAGTAACTGTCCACCGTCTGGTCGTTGCCGTAGCCCAGCCCATCCGCCCGGGCTTCGTAGCCGAATATGAAACCGCTGTGGCCGATCTGCTGGGGCAAGCGGCGCAGGCTGATCCCGGGCAGGTGGCGGTTCACCACCCCGGTGTCGCCGAAGAAGGTGTCGGTGGTGTCGGCGGAGAGCAGGAACACGGTGGACCCGAAGTTCCGCTGCAGGGTGAAGGCGCGGTGCGTGCTGCGGGAGGTGGCCAGGTTGAAGTTGTCCTGGAACTGCTCCTGGAACAGCTGGTTGCTGTAGAGCTGCAGGGCCAGGGTGGCCCGGAAGTTCCAAGGAAGCATCTGCAGCGCGTTCCAGTCTAGGTTGTAGTCCCATTGCGGGTTGCCCGAATGCCGGAAGAAGTAGGAATGGAAGGTGCCCCGGGAGGGGGAGTCCTCCAGGTAGCGGAACTCGTGGCCGAGGCCGTATCCGTCGGCCGAGTAGTTGTCGTAATAGAGGGTCTGGTCAGCGCTGCGGCCCATGGCCCAGAAGAAGCCCTCCCCCTCGTTGAAGCCGCGGAGGGTGGAGTAGCCGAAGTGGGGGAGGAGGAAGCCGGTCGAGCGCTGGTCGTGGCGGATGGGATAGAGGAGGATGGGCAGGTAGAAGGCGGGCACCGACTTCACCTTAAAGAGCACGTTGCTGGCCACGATCTTGTCGTTCACCTCGATGCGGGCGGAGGAGGCGGAGAACAGCCAGCGCGGGTTCGGCTGGGAGCAGGAGGTGAACTTCCCGTTTTCTACGCGGTAGGTCTTGGCGTCCAGGCGCTCGATCTTCCGGCCCTCCACGAACACCCCCGGCTCGATGAAGCCGATGGCGTTCTCGAACGTCCCCTCCCCGGACTCCAAGTCCATCTCCAGCCGGTCGCCGGCCAGGCGCTCCTCGCCCCGCATGAAGACCACGTTCTGCTCGGCCACGACGCGCCGGGCCTTGGTGCCGTCCTCGTTCTCCGTCTCGTAGAGATCGAGGCGGTCGGCTTGGATGCGGGCGTCGCTGGTGCGGAGGTCGACCAGGCCCCGGGCTTGGTAGTGTCCCTTCGCGACCTCTTCCTGGCTGTCCGCGCGCAGGCGGACCTCGCCGGGGGGGAGGCCTTCGCCGGGCTCCGGCGGCGGCGGCTTGGGCTTGGCCTTCTTGGGGGCAGGCCCGATTTGCGGATCGGTGGGGGTGGGCTCGGCGGCGACCGCGCAAACGAGGGGGACCAGCCAGGCGACCAGGGCGGGGATGATGAAGAGGGATCGCACGGGTCGAAGCCAGGGTACCACGGAGGCCGCGAACGCCGTGACTTCAGATGGCGGCCATTCCCATGACGTGGAAGCCCCCGTCCACGTGGATGACCTCCCCCGTGATGCCGCGCGAAAGGCGGGAGACCAGAAAGAGGGCGGCGTCCCCCACCTCCTCCTGCTCGGTGTTGCGGCGGAGGGGGGCGTGGGTGCGGTGGTACTCGAGCATCTTGGAGATGCCGTGGACACCGGAAGCGGCCAGGGTCTTGATGGGGCCAGCGGAGAGGGCGTTGACGCGGATGCCACGGGGGCCCAGGTCGGCGGCGAGGTAGCGGACGGACATATCGAGGGCGGCCTTCGCCACCCCCATCACGTTGTAGTGGGGCACCACCCGCTCCCCCCCCAGGTAAGTGAGGGTCACAATGCTCCCCCGCCCCTCCGGCATGAGGGGCGCGGTGTGGCGGGCGAGCGCGGTCAGAGAGTAAGCCGAGATGTCCTGGGCCATCCGGTAACCCTCGCGGGAGGTGTTCAGGAACTCCCCGTCCAGCTCTTCGCGCAGGGCGTAGGCCACCGCGTGGACCACGAAGTCCAGGGAACCGAACTCCTTCTTCACGGAGGCGGCCAGGGCCTGCAGGTCCTCGTCCCGGCTCACGTCGCAGGGGAGGATCAAGGGATCCTTGAGCTCCGCGGCCAGCTCGCGCACGTTTTCTTCCAGCCTCTCCCCCTGATAGGTGACGGCCAGCCGTGCCCCCTCGCGCGCCACGGCGCGGGCGATGCCCCAGGCGATGGAGCGCTTGTTGGCGATGCCGAGGACGAGGCCCTTCTCTCCTTCCAGAAGCATGGTTCCTCCGAAAGCAGCGACTATACACCGGCGGCCGTGGGCTCGGGACGGTGGCCGGCTAGCATGCCGGAGACCCGGCGGCGCGTCCCGAGTGAATTGTAAGCAGGAGCGGGGGGCGGCTCAGGCCGGCTGCAAGTCCTCCACGGTGTGGCCTCGCAGGGACAGGATCCGCTCCACCACGTCGCCCACGACGTTGTTGGGGGTCGAGGCCCCCGCGGTCAGGCCCACCGTCAACGCCCCCGCCGGCAGCCAGGAGGGGCTGATGGCATCATGCTTCGAGCCCACCGGCCGATGGTGGATGCCGTCCTCCTGCAGGCCTTCGGGCCCGCTGATGTGGTAGGTGGGCAGCCGCTCCGCGCAGATCTTGGCCAGGGCCTGGGTGTTGCTGCTGTTGTAGCCCCCGATCACGACCATGAGATCGAGGCCCCCCGCCCCCAGCATCCGGAGGACGGCGTCCTGGCGGTCCTGGGTGGCGGAGCAGATGGTGTCGAAGGCCCGGAAGCGGACCGCGAGTTCGGCCTCGCCGTAGCGGTCGCGCATGGCCACGCGCAGCATCTCCTGTATGTCCAGGCTCTCGCTCATGAGCATGGTGGTCTGGTTGGCGAGGCCGATCCGGGCGAGGTCGCGGTCGGGATCGAAGCCCGGGCTGGCCGCGTGCCGGAACCGCGCCAGCATCTCCTCTTGCCCTTGCTCTCCCCGGATGAAGGCGCACACCGCCCCCGCCTCCTCGCGGTCCCGCACGCAGAGGTACTGCCCGCCGGGATGGGTGAGGGCCTGGGAGGCGGTGGCCTTGGTCTCTTCGTGGTAGTGCTTGCCGTGGATGACGGCCGTGAAGCCGTCCCGGGCGTACTGGTGGACGTTCTTCCAGACGTTGAGCACGCTGCCGCAGGTGGTGTCCACGAGCACGCAGCCCCGGGCCCGCAAGAGCTCCATTTCCGCCACCGTGACCCCGAAGGCGGGAAGCAGCACGACATCCTCCGCCCGGACCTCCGCGTAGCGGGTGAGGGCGTCCTCCTTCTCGGGGAGTATGCGGATGCCCAGGCGCTCGATGCGGAGGTTCACGTCCGGGTTGTGGATGATCTCGCCGGAGAGGAAGATCCGCCGCTCCGGGAACTTCTCCCGCGTCTCGTAGGCGTATTCCACCGCGCGGTCCACGCCGTAGCAGAACCCGAACTCCCGGGCCAGCCGGAGCACGAGGTCGCCGGCCCGGGCCGCGTGGTCGAGTTGCTTCAGCCGCTCCACCACCCGGCTGTGGTAGTTCTGGGCCAGGACCGGCCCCACCACCGCCTTCAGGTTGAAGCCCTTCTGGAAGTAGGTCTGGCTCATCAACCTACAGCATAACCCAGGCCGGGGCCCGGCAGTGAATCTAGCGGACGTACTCCCGCAGCCCGTCCTCCAGCCGGCGGAAGGCGAAGCCGAAATACTCCGTGGCCGGACGGGGGTCGAAGTCGACCTCCTGGAGGATGAAGTCGATGGCGGTGGGAGAAAGCATGGGCTCGGGAAGCAGGGCCATCGGCCGCACGAGGATCTTCATGAGGGCGGCGGGATGATGGAGCAGCGGCCGGCGCCGGCCGAGGACCTTCTGCACGGTGCGTATGATCTCGTCCATGCTGAGGCGCTCGGGTCCGCCCAGCTCCAGGGCCGTGTCCTTCGCATCCTCCCGCCGGACCGCATCCGCCACGCAGCGGGCCACATCCTTGACGGAGATGGGGCGCACGGTCGTCTTGCCATCCCCGATCACGGGCACCATGGGCAAGTAGCGGCAGAAGAACAAGAACCGGTTCATGCTGCGGTCGCCGGGCCCGTAGATCCAGGAAGGACGGAGCAGGGCGTACTCCATCCCCGTCTCCTTGATCGCCGCCTCCGCCATGTCCTTGGCCCGGAACCAGGGCTGGGGCCGGCCCTGCCCCGCCCCCGCTCCCGAGAGGTAGACGAAGCGGCGCACGCCCAAGTTCTTGGCCACCGTGGCCGCCACCCGTGTGCCCTTCCCGTCCACCTCCAGGTAGGTGCGTCCGCGGGCGGGGTCCTCCACGGGATGGTTGGGGAACTGGATGGCATGAACCACGACCTCGGCCCCCGTGAAGGCCCGGCCCAGGGAAAGCGGGTCCCCGGCGAAGGCCTGCACTATAGCGACCCGGCCGCCCCAGCGGTCGCCGCGCTCGGGGTCCCGGCTTGTCACCACGATCTCGTCGCCCGGCGTCTCCCGCAGTCGGTCCACCACCTCCCCGCCGATGAAACCGGTGCCCCCCGTGACCACAATGCGCATGGGTGCCTCCCTCAGCTGTTCCCGCGACTTATACGTCGGACCGCCCCCCGTTTCCACCCGCCACGGCGGCGTCACGGAGCGGGAGTATCCTTGATCTCGGATGCGGCGGGTCCTAATCGTTGAAGACGATCCCGACATCGTGGAGTTGCTGGCCCACTACCTGAAGGGCGACGGCTGGACGGTGGATTCCACGGACGACGGCAAGCGGGCCCTGGAGCGGATCCGAGCCGAGAGCTATCAGCTGCTCGTCCTCGACCTCCAGCTCCCGGGCTGGGACGGTCTCTCCCTCTGCGTCGAGGTCCGGCGTGATAAGCGCACGCGGGGCATTCCGGTGGTCATGCTCACGGCCCGGGGGGACGAGGCGGACCGCATCGTGGGCTTGGAGATGGGGGCCGACGACTACGTGGTGAAGCCCTTCAGCCCAAAGGAGGTGCTGGCGCGGGTGCGCGCTCTATTCCGGCGCCTGGAGCGGATGGACGAAGCGGAGGCGCCCCTCACTCTCG
>DATMQU010000235.1:0-2950 GCA_035566715.1 Vicinamibacteria bacterium | reverse complement strand
TCGGCTCCAACGCCTCTGGCGGCGACAGGATGCGCAGGTTCTCGCCCAGGAGCTCCTCCACGCGGTAGCCGTGCAACTCGGCTTCGGACGGATTCAGGTAGAGGATGGTGCCTCGAGCATCGGTGATCGTCACGCCCACCGGCAGGGCCTCCAAAGCCTTCTGTAGCCGCCGGAGCGCGTGCTCCGTCCCCGCGTAGGCCTTGAGGTGACGGACTCTCGCTTCGGCCACGGCCAGCCGGGCGTGCAGTGTTCCCCCGTCCGCGGGCTTGGGAAGGAGGTCGTCCGCTCCCGCGGTCAGCGCTTCCTCCAGCTCTGCCGGTCGGTGGCTGAGACCGCAGGCCAGTATCACGCTCCGGCCGCCGTTGGGAGACCCGCGGATGCGGCGGCAGAGGTTGAGCCCGTTGGGCGTCACCCCGTCTACGATCACGAGGGGATGGTCCTCGGCCGCGTAAGCCTGCCAGGCGGCTTCCGCGTCGGGGCAGGAGGTGACGCTGTGGCCCCGGGCGCGGATCCCCGCCTCCAGCCGCAGCCGGGTCTGGTCGTCGGTCTCGAAGACGAGGGTCTTCATGGTGCCGCCTAGACGACCGAAGTCATGGCGACGAGGATCGGGAGTAGACGCTCGGACGCCCTCGGGAGACGAATGACGGCGTCGGTCTGTTCTGGGGTCTGGGCCTCCTGGCGAGTGACCGGGCGACCCCGCCCCTCATAACCGGCTCCTCGTCACCCCCACCAACGTAGCCCACGATCCCGTACATGGCGCCTTAGGCTTGCCTCAACGGATTCCCTGGCATGGACTCGGCGGGGCCTCAGGGTCCTTCCGCATCGGTAGGTGAGCCGCCACCAAACTTCTTTGGCCACCCTTTCCTCCGACGATCCCAGCCGTTCCAGGCAGAGGGCGTACCGAGTCCCTTGCCCCGCCTTTCCTGCCCGTCCCACTGCGGCCTTGCCGCCTGACCGGTAACGGCTCGGATCCTGGCCAGGAGCTGCGTTTTGAGATCCTGCTTTCGCAGCAGCGCGTCGGCCCCGGTCTTGCCGGTGAACGCCAGGTAGGCTTCCTCGTCGTGGGCGGTGAGCAGGATCATTTTTGTTGCCGGGCGGTCCGCCTTGATCTTCCAGGCGGCCCGGATCGCATCGAGTCCCGAGATGTCGAGATCCATGAGCACCACGTCCGGCGCCAGCCGGGCCGCCTGCTGCACGGCTTCCCCGCCGTCCGTCGCCTCGCCCACAACTTCCACCGCCCCACCCAGGACTCTCTTGACCAAGTCCCGGAAGTCGGCCTCGTCATCCACGATGAGGACGGTTGTCGCCATTTCTACCTTTCGTTCCTAGTGCCGGCGTCCCTTCGGCCCCGGTGCAAGCCTCGGGACTGTGCGGATCTCCCTGGGCCCTACCCCTAACCCACCGCCTGCCTCGTCGCCATACGCCAACATCCTGTTCGAGGCATTGAACGCACCGTTGCCTTTCGGCCCCCCTTCGGTTCGAATCGTTCCCGGCCCGGCCTGCGGGCTCTCCGTCCGCAGCGAAGACGTCCATCGGCACGAACGGCGAGCCCCGCGGGTTTCAATCTTAAGGACCTTCATCGGATTCATCTGCTGCCTTGGCCGCGGCCCGACGGGCGGACGACCGGGGCCTACTAAGTCCTAAAGCTAGGCTCGGTTGGGAATCAAGGCAATCGGGCGGGACGCTAAAACGGTCTCAGGGAAACCCTGAAATTCCCTGCTCGCCGCCCCCGTCGCCGCGGGTGCGCCGAATGGGCAGGGCCGGCCGCCTCAGTTCGCCTCGACGCTGGGCGCCGACGAGCGGAGGGGAAGAGGCCCGGTCTCCTGTATTGCCTCCTCCAGCCGACAATGCGCACGGGCCTGCTGGATTTCGTGAAGGGCCTCGCCCAAATGCACGATCGCCGCCTGCTCCGCGGGCGAACTGGCGCACGGGCGGTCTCTCTCCAGCCTCTTGAGCTGGCGCAAGGCGCCCACGATCTCGGCCTCGATCACGCTGAGCGTTTCTCTGACCTCACCCACTCCGTTTGCATCCATGATCCTCGACTCTCTGGAGGCCATGTGTCACAGCTCCGCGAGGCCGCGGCGGATCGCATAGCGAACGAGCCCGGCCGTCTCGCGAATCTGCAGCTTGCTCATGATCCGGGCCCGGTGGGACTCGGCGGTCTTGATGCTCACGCAAAGCAGCTCCGCCACCTCGCGGGTCTTCTTGCCCTCCGCGATGAGCTGCAGAACCTGCCTCTCTCTAGGCGTGAGCGGATCCTTGGTTGGTCCCGTCGCGGAGAGATAGGCCCCCACGACGGTGCTGGAGACGCTGGGGTCCAGATAGAGATGCCCGCGAACGACCTCTCGGATGGCATGGCCCAGGGTAGGACCGTCGTGAGACTTGAGGACACAGCCCTTGATCCCGGCGTGGAGGGCCTTCAAGACGCTATCGTCGTCGGTGCGACCCGTCAGCAGGATCGTACGCGTACGAGGGGACGCCTGCTGGATCTCACGCGCGGCGTCGACTCCGTTGAGCAGTGGCATCACCAGGTCGAGCACGGCCACGTCCGGCTGGAGTTGCCTCGCCAGACGCACGGCCTGATGTCCGTCCCCGGCCTCTCCCACAACGTTGAAGCCCTCACGCTCCAAGAGCAGCTTGACCGCTTGACGAACGATCGTGTGATCATCGGCAAGTAAGACTCCAACTGCCATCGTTAACTCGCTTTCCCTTCTCCGGGGTTTAGACTAGGCCCCGGCTCCGGCCGTGTCCGGCCCCATAGCCGTGCAAATGCTGTGCCCGGCATCACATGGAGGCGGACCGCGCGGGCTGGGCTTAGAATTGGCCGGGTTTGACATTCCCGGGCGGGGAGCGGTGATCGGAAGGGATGGAATTTGGATGCCACATATGGGGAGCGCCTTACTACGTCCCCGGGGAACGTCCCGCGCATTCCTCGGGGAAACCCTGAGAC
>DATMQU010000234.1:0-2567 GCA_035566715.1 Vicinamibacteria bacterium | reverse complement strand
TCCTGCGCGTGGGCTGCGTTCTCACGATCCTCGTGGGAAGCGGGGGTTGTGCGGCGCCACGCATCCTGGGGAGGACGTCCCTCGTTGACGAGGCCGGCGCCCCTCTGCCACCCCCCCCTGCCCCCGGGGTCACCCTCAATTTCATCAACCTCGGT
Organism: Vicinamibacteria bacterium; assembly: GCA_035566715.1. Classification (GTDB taxonomy): domain Bacteria; phylum Acidobacteriota; class Vicinamibacteria; order Fen-336; family Fen-336; genus DATMML01. The sequence goes on along the minus strand of DATMQU010000234.1, from coordinate 2,412 downwards.
GGAAAGATCGAGGAGTCGGTGGTCTCGGTCCAGACCGACGTTCAGGGGAAGTACCGTTCGCCGGAGCTCCTGCCCGGCAAGTACACGGTGGAGGCGGTTCTCCCCGGGTTCGTGATCGGGAGGACAACGGTTCTGCTGGGAAAGCATGGGACTAAGGAAGCGCCCTTCGTTCTTAAGAAGATCAGGGAGTCCAAGGGTAAGTCGGTCAAGGAGAGTCAGGAGGAGAACATCCCTACCCCCGGCGAGGTGAAGATCAAGCCGCCCCTCTAGCATCCGGCGCCCGGGCCCCGGAAAGAGGGGGTTGATCTCGCGCCGCGAGCTCGATTTGTTATCGACCTCGGTAGGCGATCACTGACGGTCCTATGGTCCCGAAGAGAGGGGTCACTCCATGAAGAATTGGATGCGCGTGGCCGGTGCGGCGGTTGGGGTCTTGGCTCTTGGCCTGGCTTGGTCGGGCTGTCGGAAGGAGCCCCCTACCCTCACCCTCAAGTTCAAGGCCGTCACGCCGCAGGGCGATGCCCTGGCCGGGGTCTCCGTGGAGGCCCTGGGGAAGGTCCAGGGCCAGACCGACGCGGAGGGGAAGCTCTCCTTCACGTTCACGAAGGAGGTCGGGGAGGAGGTCGCCCTCTCCGCCACCCTCGACCGTCCGGGGATGCAATTCAAGCAGTGGCGGCAGACGGTGGTGGTGCGCAAGTGGGAAGAGGAGCGGCCGGAGACCCGAGAGTACTCCATCGAGGCGAAGCTCGAGCCGGCGGCCCTCTCGGCCACGATCGACCTTCAGTCGGGGGGCGCACCCGCCACGGGGGCGGAGATCCGGATCGACGGAAAGCCGGCGAAACTGGACCCCAGTGGTCATGTGAGCGTGGACTTGGGGACGAGCATGTCCCGCTCCGCGAAGGTCTCCGTGAGGATGAAGGACTTCCAGCCCTTTGAGCAGACGGCCTCCCTCCGCGCGGGGGAGACGTTTGTCGTCCCCCTGGTGAAGATCGGGGCCGTCTACGGAAAGATCCTCGTGGCGTACGAAGCCATGGAACGCACGGTCCCCGTACCGGGGGCCGACGTGGTCCTGGGAGGGAAGCCCATCGGCAAGACGGACGCGACCGGTACCCTGAAATACCAGGCCCCCGACAAGGAGGGGGATCTGGAGGTGAAGAAAGACGGCTTCCTGCCCCAGCCCGCCACGGCCAAGGTCCCCCCCAAGAGGGCGGCGCAGATCGTGGTCGAACTGGTTCCCCGCGAGGCTCCCGTGTACCGCCTCGCGCTTCTCCCGCCCAAGAGCGGCACGCCGGGGGACGCCGAGATCGACGCCGCTTTGCCGGAGATCGGCGACAAGCTCTCGGACCAGCTGTTTGCGCACGCTTGCTTCGAGAAGGCGGAGAGCGAGAAGACGGCCGACGCCGTGGTCTCCGTCTTGGCCACCCACTCCGAGGGCGGTCTCCTGCTCTCGGTGAAGCTGGCCTGGGTCAAGGGCCGGCCCATCGGCGGCTTCGCGGAGACAGGCAAGTCCGCGCGGATCAAGGCCCTGGCGGAGGCCGTTTCCTCCAAGATCCTGGAGGTCTTTCCCTTCGAGGGCCACGTCCTGGGCTTTGAGGAAGGCCGCGTCATCACCAGCCTGGGCTCGGGGAAGGACCGGCGGGTGAACAAAGGCCACGGGGTGGCCCTCTATCACTGGGACGGCAGCATTCCGCCCAAGCTCGCCCCCCTGGGACGCGCGGTGGTGCGGCGGGTGGACCCCGAGTTCTCCCGCGTGGAGCTGCAGAAGGGTGGGCAGCCGCCGGTGGTGGGGGACACCGTGGTCCTGCTTCCCCGCGCGGCGGAGGCGGCTTTCGACTCCGCGGTGGCGCTCACGGTCAAGGCCGGGAGGGAGGGCTCCGAGCGGCCTTTTGCGGACGTCAGCGTGTACCGGGATGGCACCTGGGTCGGCGTGACCTCGTCCACGGGCGAAATCCGGGTTCCCGTCGGGTCGGGGGAGAAGCACGTGTTCCTCTTTGTCCGGGGAGGGATCAAGCCCTATCAGGAGGAGATCAAGGTGGGCCCGGCCCCGGAGGAGAAGACGGTCTTGCTGCCCCAGACCTTGGCGCGCCTGAAGATGGAGTCCCAACCCTCCGGGGCGCGCGTCCTCGTGGACGACGCCGAGGTCGGCATGACGCCGCTGGAGACCGACGTTCTCCTGGGCTTCCATCGGGTCAAGCTGGAGGTGGCGGGGGAGGAGTGGCGCACCTATGACAAGGTCATGGAGTTCAAGGCCCTCGAGGAGGACTACACGGGCGCCCGTCGCATCACGCTCCAGAAGAACGTGCTGTCGCAGAGCGATGCCCTCCTCCAGAAGGGGGACGTCGAGGGGGCCATCGCGCTCCTCGCCCAGGTCCAGCCCGGGCACCCCGACTACTCGGCCGCGCATCACCGCCTGGC
>DATMQU010000233.1:0-4157 GCA_035566715.1 Vicinamibacteria bacterium | reverse complement strand
CGAGTCGCACGCCGAACTCGTGCGGGCAGCTCTCGCCAACAGAAACTGGCCCTACACGCGCCTCCGAGCTGCGGTAGCCCTCGCCCGCCACAAGGACTACTCGGGCCTTCCCGTCCTGAAGGTTCTTTCCGAGCCGCAGGCCACCGGGTTCTGGAAGAGCGCTGCCGAGTCGGTCTTTAGGGGTAGCGACAAGCCCGATCCCGACGGCATGCGCTCCTCGGTGGCGCGCGCGCTCGGCTCGATCGACACCCCTGCCGTAGTGCCCATCCTCTTGTCACTCCTCGACGATCGCTCCGAGCGCGTGCGGCTCTCTGCTGCCTACGCACTCGTCGGAATGAAGGATGCGGCGGCACTGGACGGCCTCACCCATGCCCTCGACGTGGACTACGGTAAGGAAGAGGGCCGGCCGCGAGCGCCGGAGGTCAAGGCCACGATCGTGCGGACCTCGGCCCTTCGGTTCGAGCAGGACGCGCGGACGCGGACCCTTCTCAAGAAGGCCGGCGACTCCGACATCGTCTCCGTGAAGTTCCTTGCCCTGGCCGCGGCCGGTAAGACCCCGATACGAAAGCCGAGCCCAAGGCCGTGACGGGCATCCCAGTGGGGACGTGTGGTCCTCCCCGTCTTCTTGGGCCGTTGGCCCAGACGGCGGCGGCGGTGGACGATTAGCTCCTGACCAGGCTAAGCTACCCGATGCCATGCCGTTCTCGCAGGAGTTGTACGCCCGCGCGCTGGGTTTCTCGGCCCGCGCGCACGGTGGGCAGAAGACTCCGACCGGTTTACCCTACGTCGTTCACGTTGCCTCGGTCGCGATGGAGGTGATGGCGGCTCTCCGCGCCGAACCGGGGCATGACGAGGACCTCGCCGTCGTTTGTGCGCTCCTGCACGACGTGGTCGAGGACACGCCGACGACCCTCCTGCAAGTTGAGGCCGAATTCGGGGCTCCAATCGCTGCCGGCGTGGCTGCATTGACGAAGGACGCGTCGCGCGACAAGTCCGCCGCCATGCGCGACAGCCTGGATCGGATCCTGCGCGAGCCCCCCGAGATCGCTATGGTCAAGCTCGCGGACCGGACGACGAACATGGCGCCCCCGCCACGTCAGTGGACCGAGTCAAAGATCGTGGCCTATCGGGCCGAGGCGGAGTTGATTCTGGAGACACTGGGGGCGGCCAGCGTCACGCTCGCTGCGCGACTGCGAGAACGCATCGACCGCTACCCGGTAGTACCATAGACGCCTCAAACAGCTCTCATACTCGGCTGGAGGTCCGGTGGACTTCGGGTGCCCGCATTGCTTCAATCCTGAGCTCAAGTCCGCATGGGAGGCATGTGGGTCCTTTGTGCACGTCTCAGAGGTCGTGACCGAAGACCACTTCATAGTCGCACTCTACGCCTGCCCATCCTGCGGCCAGCGATTCCTGAGAAGCTTTACGGAAATGATCAACTGGGGGGGAGGCGAGGATTCGCAATGTGTCTCGCTCCTTCCACTGACCGCGGATGAATGCGAGCGGGTCATGGCGGAAAAGAAGAACTTCGATCCACGATGGCTCGCGGATTGCGCGCGGGAGCGCCGCCACCTCGTCAAGTTGAGCCCGGACCCGGGTGCGGGGCGCCTCGCCCGGGTCGTGGTACAGGGGGGCGCAGTTTTCTGGGCGGATGGGTTCCATGTCGAACCGCACGACTGAGTGCATATTCCGGAGCCTCCTGTAACCGCCGTTTTCTGACCGAGTGTGGGTCTGAGGCGCGATAGTCATCGCGATCTTTGCTAACTGCTAACACCGCGAACTCGCGACCTGCATTATCAGTACTGAGAAAACGACGTCGGGCAAGGAGAGCGGGGTCCTCAGTTTCCGTAGCAGAGACGTGACCAGCGCGTGTATCTCCACATGGGCCGTGTGATCTCCGCCCAGAGCAGCGACCCCGACGAGCGCCTGGGAGAAAGCCTGCTCCTGCGGGGCAAGATCTCGGGCCGCCAGTACTACTGAACCGCGATGGTGGAACGCCCTTCGCGTTAGCCTCAGTTCTTGAAGAAAGCATCGAGCCTCAGGTAGCGGCCGCCGGTGTTCACGAGGCCGGAGTCACCCGCCCCACCCCACACCAGCATGCGCGAGCCCGTCCACACCGCCGTGTGACCCTCACGCGGGGATGGCGCCCCCATGGCCGTGATGGCCGTCCACGTATCGATGGCCGGGTCGTACCGAGCCCCGGTGTTGGTGTCGACCGCAGGGGCATCACGCCCACCCCACACCAGCAAGCGCGAGCCCGCCCACACCGCCGTGGGCCTAGCGCGCGGGGATGGCGCCCCCGTGGCCGTGATGGGCGTCCACGTGTCGGCTGCCGGGTCGTACTGAGCCCCGGAGTTGATAAAGCCGGAGGGATCAATCCCACCCCACACCAGCATTCGCGAGCCCGTCCACACCGCCGTGTGAGAGTCACGCTGGGATGGCGCCCCCGTGGCCGTAATGGCCGTCCACGTATCGGTGGCCGGGTCGTACTGAGCCCCGGTGTTGGTGTGGAAACCAGAGGCTTCAACCCCGCCCCACACCAGCATGCGCGAGCCCGTCCACACCGCCGTGTGAGAGTCGCGCGGGGATGGCGCTCCCGTGGCCGTGATGGGCGTCCACGTATCGGCTGCCGGGTCGTACTGAGCTCCGGTGTTGGTAAAGCCGGAGGCATTGTCCCCACCCCAGACCAGCATGCGCGAGCCCGTCCACACCGCCGTGTGCGCGACGCGCGGGGATGCCGCCCCCGTAGTCGTCGTCGCTGACCACAAATCGCTGCCAAAGCCGGTATCGCTGAAACCCGCGCCGATGAGCGTGGCGTCTCCCGGAAGCCCTAGGACAGCTGCGCCGGCCGGCAGACCGCCCGTGCTCGCAGGTCCGGGTGGACCCTGCGGGCCCTGGGGACCCGCCGGCCCTATCGCTCCCGGATCGCCCTTCGGCCCCTGCGGTCCGGCTAGGCCAGCAATTCCCGGATCGCCCTTCGGCCCCTGGCTCCCCTTGGACCCCTGGATTCCTTGCGGCCCGGGGTCCCCCTTGGCCCCGGGCGGGCCTGGTGGGCCCGGCAGCCCCTGGGGTCCAACGTTCCCCATGTCGCCTTTATCGCCCTTCGGCCCTACGGGACCCACGGCTCCGAGGGTCACGTCGAAGACATCCGCATCCGGAGTCGAATGATGGCCGTCTTGGCCATCGCCTACGGGGGTGCGACGCGCAAGGGTCAAACGGTAAGAGCCTGGCAGCAACCCAGGGGGCAGCGAGGCCAAGACCTGGGTTGGTGTCGCGCTTGTGACAACTAAACGGACCGATTCCAAACTGACCACGGGCGGTTGATCCCCAAAGTTCTGCCCGCTAATCGTCAGTACGACCAGTTGAGGGTCCGCGCTCACGCTCAGGATCAGAGGGCGGGGGTGATCACCTTCTTCCGCGATTCCGGGCACGGCGGCCAACAGCAACCCGATCGAAGCGGCCCCCGCAGCCTTCGACAGGAAGCCTTTCGCTCTCTTTGCTTCAGTCACATTCCCTCCTGAGCTGGCGGAAGCCGACCACTGCGACGGCTTGGGCTGAGCCTTCGTTAGATCCTCTCCACTGTAGGCGGCGCGAACCGGTCCACCCCTCGTCATGAACTCTGGCGTACGGCTCCCTGTGTGTCGGAGGCAGTCCGGTCCTCAGGTTGCCGCGGCGTAACCCAAAGTTAGGGCATCCTTCACGGGACAGAAAGTGCTCTAATAGGTCACCCAGGGAAGCGGAGGCGGCCAGGTGAGCGTAAGGTGGCGGCCAATGCGGCCGGGTGACGTTCGGGAATGCGTCGAGATTGTGGCGGCGGACCCGGTCTCAGGGCCACGCTACGGAAGCGGCATTGCTCACCTGCGGTCGGTCTGGTTGCAACTGCTCGGCTGGCGGGCCTTCCGGTCAGTGGTGTTCGAGGAGGTGGGTGGGCAACCGCCGAGACTGATCGGTGTCGGCATCAGCGCCTTCGTCACCGAGGAGTACGCGCAGGCGGTCAAAAGTCCGCCCTTGTTCTGGGTCGCCCCCGATTTGGTGCGACGGGTAATGGCCGGCGAGGTGCCACTACTGAGCGACAGGCAATTACAAGACGCCAACACTAGCTGCGGGCTCCGCAACTACGTCTGGCACGGGTGCACACGCCTAGAGGACCGGGCCCG
>DATMQU010000232.1:0-2230 GCA_035566715.1 Vicinamibacteria bacterium | reverse complement strand
GGTCCAGCCAGACCCCGGGGCTAGCGATCGGGGCGCCCGGCCCCGGGGTGCCCGATGGCACCGATTCCGGAGGTGACTGGTACCTAGCCACGGTCCAGCAGAAGATCTGGATGATCTGGACCCAGGAGATCAAGGCCGGCTTCACCCAGCCCATCGGCGTGACGTTCACCATCCTCGCGGACGGGCAACTCGGCGAGGTCCGTGTGACAGAGTCGAGCGGCGTGACCCTGCTGGACAACGCTGCCCGGCGAGCCATCTACTCCGCGGCCCCGTTCGGCCCGCTCCCCAAGGACTATGGAACGAACCAAAAGACCATCCAGGCGCTCTTCAAGCCGACTTCCTAGGGGCGTTGTTCTTGGCCTGACATTTGGGCCCGCGCTCGGGATGATGTCCGCTCAAGCACCCCCGCCCGACGCGAAGATCGTCATCAGCGGGGAGCAAACGCGGCTGGCCGTGCCGGACTGCATACCGCGCCGACCCGACGATGCCACGACCGAGGCCTGCCGAACGATCACTCAAGTTCTCCGGAGCGACCTTAGGTTTGAGGGCCTCTTCCAGTTTGTGCCCGAAAGCCTCTTTGGCGCCATCCCCGCCTTGAACCCCGACGCGGTCAAGTTCGATGACTGGAAGGGCATCGGGGCCAAGATCCTGGTCGTGACCCGGGCGGAGGTGGTATCGGGCGAGCTCACGCTCGAGGTGAGGGTCCATTTCGTGGACTCCGGGCAGAGCATGCTCGCCAAACGCTATTCCGGCCGCCCCGACAATCCGAGGGTCTTTGCCCACCAGGCTTCGGACGACATCATGGCCCTCACCCAGTACCGGGGGGTCGCCCGGACGCGCATCGCCTTCACCTCCGATCGGGACGCCAGCAAGGAAAGGCGGTCGAAGGAGCTCTACATCGTCGATTACGACGGGTTCAACCCGCGGCGCGTGACCGTGAACGGCTCCCTCAACATCCTCCCTGCATGGAGCCCCGACGGCCGCTCCATCGCTTACGTCTCCTACCGGCAGGGCAGCCCGCGCATCTTCCTGGCCTCCATCTTCGAAGGCAAGAGCACGCCCAACGTGAGTGGCGAGAAGGGGGACAGCCAGGCCTTCGCCCCCGCCTTCAGCCCCGACGGGAAGCGCATTGCTTTTGCCAGCAACCGCTCCGGCAGCATGAACATCTGGGTCGTCAACACGGATGGGAGCGGGGCCCACCGCCTCACAAGCACAACCGCCTCCGACACCGCACCCTGCTGGAGCCCCACGGGCCAGGAGATCGCTTTCACCTCCAACCGGGGGGGCACGCCCCAGATCTGGCTCATGGACACCGAGGGGCTGAACGTGCGCCGCCTCACCTCGGTGGGAAACTACAACGACGCTGCCGCCTGGAACCCTTCGAAACAGTACGCCGAGATCGCCTATACCTCGCGCCTGGAAAGCGGTGGTGGCTTCGACATCGCGGTCGTCGACCTGGCCAGCCGGCAGGTCCGCCAGATCACACAGGGGCGCGGGAGCTGTGAATATCCCGCCTGGGCCCCCAACGGCCGGCACCTGGTCTTTGCGTGCACTCGGGGCGGCACCTGGCAGATCACGGTCGCCGACCGCGAGGGCCGGAGCCTGCAGACCCTGTCCACCGGACCCGGCAGCAATGCGCAACCGGACTGGGGGCCCTGATGCGCGCCACGAGTGGCCTCGTGGGGGCGCGAGGTTTCTTCGCAACGGGAGGGCTCATGAACCGCCATCAATCGCTTCTGCTCCTGGCCGTGGCCGCCTCATTACTCCTCGGGGGTTGCGGCGGCAAGCGACCGCCCGTTCTTAGCACCGCCCAGCCCGGCCAGGGCGGCTCCTCCAACCGTCAGCCTACCCAACGCGTGGACTCCGGCCCCGATGTCCAGCCGGCCGGCGACGAGGGGCCCCGGGGTCAGGACTTTGGCAGTGCGGACACTGGGGGCGAGGGTGGGCCGCTGGCCGACATCCAGTTCGAATTCAACCTGGCCACCCTCTCCGACGCCGCGCGGGGCATCCTCGAGAAGCACGCGCTCTGGCTGCAAAGCAACCGGCAGGCCCGGGTGCGGGTGGAGGGTCACTGCGACGAGCGGGGCACGGTGGACTACAACCTCGCTTTGGGCGAGCAGCGGGCGCGCGCGGCTCGGGACTACCTGGCCAGCCTGGGAGTGGCGGCCGATCGCCTCTCGACCGTCTCCTACGGCAAGGAAAGGCCGCTCGATCCCGGCAACAACGAAGC
>DATMQU010000231.1:0-7932 GCA_035566715.1 Vicinamibacteria bacterium | reverse complement strand
ATGCGGACGATCAACCTCATGCGGGCGGGCCAGGACGTGGGCTTTGCCGGGCAGGGGTCTTTCCGACCCACCCGTGCTCTGGGTCCGGACCAGGAGCGGGTCGTCCGCTTTGTCCTCGATGGCCGGGACCACGTCGTCGGGTTGCGGGCCGGCAAGGGAACGCGGAAGGAGTGCGCCCTCTCCGCGCTTCGGGAGGCGGCGGAGGCCTGCGGGTGGAGGGTGAGAGTTCTCTCCCCGGAAGAGCCGGTCACCAACCTGCTCCCCGATGCCGCCCACGAGGTCGCGGTGGGAGCCCGCGGGAGGAGGAGCGACGGCAACCCCCTTTCGCGGGAGCTGTGGATCGTGGACGGCGCGGATCTCCTGCGCTCCACGCTCGCGGCCTCCATCCTCGAGAACGCATCGCGGAGAGGGGCAAAAGTGGTCCTGGTGGGGGATCCCCAGCGGTGCCACCCGGTGGAAGCGGGCAACCCCTTCGCCTACCTGCGGCGGGCCGGCCTGCGGACCCACGCCCTTTGTCCGTCCGGCCGCCAGCAGGACCGCATCCTCCGGGAGGTCGTCGCCCGGGCCTCCGAGGGGAGGATCCCGGAGGCGGTGGCGGTGCTCGGGGACAAGGGCCGGATCCTCGAGATCACGAACGCGAAGGACCGGCACCGAGCCATCGTGAACGAGGTTCTGAAGGCGCCGGAGAGCTTGGTCATCGTCGCCCGCAACGACGAGCGGATCGAGCTCAATCGCCTCATCCGGGAGGCGCTGATTGCGGCGGGGAGGGTGGAGGGGCAGGGCGCCGCCGTCCCCGTGGCGGTGAGCCGGGGCCTCACGAAGGCTCAGATGGGTGACGCGCGCAGCTATAAGGTCGGCGACCGGATTCGGTTCCTCGCGCGGTGGAGCTCGCACGGAATCGCCGGCGGCCCCGAAGGCCGCGTGCGGGCCGTGGACTCATCCCGGAACCGGGTTGCCGTCCAGACCCCGGACGGTCATGTCCACGACCACGACCCCCGACGCTTTCGCTCCGTGGAAGTCTTGGCCGTCGAGGAACATCGATTCGCGGTCGGCGACCGGGTGCAGCTTGGCGTCCTCCGCAAGCCGAGGATAGCGAGCGGGGAGCTTGGGACCATCAGGAGCCTGGACCCCAGCCGGATCCTCATCCTCCTCGACCGCGGCCGCCGGGCAACCCTCCGCCTGGGGGAGGGGCCCCTGCCCCTGGTCCACGCCTACGCCATCGTGTCTCCCCGCGATCTCGGGAAAACCGTGGATCGGGTGCTTCTGTCCGTGGACACATCCGAGCCCCGCGAACTCGTGAACCGGGAGCAGTTCTTTTTCTCGATCGCGACCGCGAGAACGGACGCGGTCGTGTTCACGGACAGCCAGAAGGGCCTCGCCGCGGCGGTGGGCCGCGAGGCGGACCCGCACTCGGGGGCGGACTCGATGAGCAGCAGAAACCGAAAAGGAAAGTTGCGCGATGAAAGACCTCGACATGAACATGGAGGCTTCCGAGTCGATCTCGGCGCTCGCCCCCGTATCGACGCCGACCGGGCGAACCGAAGGCCGAGTGGGGAGCGGGGAGACCGAGAGCCTGGAGGCCCTCTACCGCTTGCTGATCGAGAAGGAGCAGCGGCTCCTCACGATGGTGGCCGAGCAAGAGAGGCGGCTCGAGGGGCAGGCGGAGAGAGACCAGAAGCTCGCGGGCCTGGTGGCCCCGAGCGAGCAGCGACAGCAAGCCCGCTACGCACGGTTGAACGAGTTTCTCCGGGGCGTGATGGAACGGACCGAGCAGGCGGCGACCGCCGTGCTCACCCGGGCGGAAACGGCGGCGGGGCAGCTCCGCGAGCAAGCGCGGCGGGATACCGAGGCCTGGAGGCGGGAGGCAGGCCGCGGTGTGAAGGTCCTGATGTGGACGATCGCGACCCTATTAATGCTTCAGACCGCAGTCCTGGGCTTCGCCCTTTGGCAATCAGCGAGGGAACGCGGCCTGAGCCCGCCCCCCGCTCTCAGCGGGACCGACAACGCACGAGGACCGGCAAGCCCAGCCTCCCCCCCCTGAGCGAGATCCTTGAACGGGTGCGCGCTCTCGAAAGACGGGACGAGGAGCGGGCGCTTCGTCCCCAGAGAGTCGACCGCGGGCCCGAGCGCGACCTGTAGGTCGAGAGAGGGTTACATGCGAGCATCGCTGCCGCGTCTTGGTCTTGTTTACCTAGCCTCCGGGCTGGCGCCGGTCGTGTTCCTCGTGACCGGCTGGCTGTGGTGGATCGCCCACCACGGGCCTCTGCTCGCCGTGCTCACCCTCATCCTCCTACTTCCCATGCTGCGAGCCCTCCTTGTCCTCAGCGTGGGGCGCGTCTGTCTTCTCGGGAGCTTCAAGGCCTTCGGCCTGGTCCTCGGAAGCCGTGGGCGCCGCTGGATCACGCGCGCCCTCCTTTTGGCCGCGATCCTCGCCGGCTTCGGGCCCCCCTTGGTCCAGCAACCGGGTTCGGGCGTGGCGGCCGGTCGGAACGCGCTCGCCTCCGGCGAGTGGGAGGCTCGGGCCGCCCACGCGAATCCCTTTCTCATGACGGTTCTGCTCGGCCTAGTGGGTCTGGGGGGCGCTGTGCTCGCGGGGGTTCTGCTGCACGGCCGGGTACGTCTCCGCCGGAGGGCCTGGGGCAATGCTCATTTTGAAAGGATCGATCGGGAGTTTGGGGAGCGACGCGACGCCGTCTGTGCCCTCCTCGTGAAGCGCCGCGAGAACCGCGCCGCCCGACGTCGCTTGGTCCGCTCCTGGACCCCCGCCTCCACCCAGCTGGCCTTCCTGACCTGGGACCAGCTCAGCCGGCACCTGCTCGTCGTGGGAGCGAGCGGGGCCGGAAAGACAACGGGCTTCTTCAACCACCTCATGCTCTCCGCCGACGTGCCTTGGGTCTATCAGGACCAGAAGGCCGAGCTGCCGCTTCGGGAGAGGTTCCCGGAACGGCCCGTCTGGGGTCTCGACACCCGGGGAGGTCGCACCCGGAGCGCGGTCTGGAACCCGCTCGACGAGATCCGTGGTCCGGAGGACGTTGACGTTCTCGCCGCCCTCCTCTTCCCGGATCGCCCGGGCGACCAGAACCTGTGGGTGGCCCGGGGAGCCCGCCGGATCTTCGGGAGTCTCTTGAAGCTCGAGCGCCACGACTCCCTGCAGTCCCTGGCTTGGAGCCTGGAAAACGAGCCTGCCGAGGCGCTGGCGGGGCGTCTCCGTGCGGGGTCGGCGGCGACCCTCGCCGACCCGCGCACGCGGGGGCATTATCTGAGCGAGCTACTCGAGGTTCTGGGCCCGTGGACCTCCTCCCGCGTCGCCCGCGTCACGCAGGGCCGCAGCACCGTGAGCCTGGAAGCCTTCACCACCGGGGGGGGATACGTTCTCGGGAACGAAGCCGAGCAGGAGCTCCGGGGGCCGGTCACGGCGTTCTGGGGGCTCCTGTTCCATCGTCTGCGGAACCGCCCCGCGGGGGCGGCCCCGCTCGTGCTCCTCCTCGACGAATTCGGGGATGCGGGCCGGATTCCCCACATGGCCCAGGCCCTCGCCCTCTATCGCGCCAAGAACGTGTCGCTTGTGGCTGGGATCCAGAGCTACGCCCTCATGGAGAGCGTCTACGGCCGGGAGTGGAAGGCGGTGCGGGACGGCTTCGCCACCACTTTCGTTCTCACCGCCAACCTGGACCCCGGCCTCGCGGGGAGGCTCAGCCGGGAACTCGGCCGATTCACGCGCGGCCGCCTGGCCGGAAACCTCGCCGCCCATCTGAGCGCCCAGGGCTCATCCCTCGGACCGAGCGTGGGGTTCGGCCAGGAGATCGGGGTCGACTTGGTCTCCCGCGACGAATGGGGTCGCTGGAGCGCCGCCCGGGCCTGCCTCGTCCGCGCGGCCCGGCCGACGTGGTGGGTGCCGTGCCCGATCGAGATCGGGGGCAGTCCTCTGAGCGCCCCCGAGGAGGTGCCGGAGGCCGACTGGCGGGCGGTGGAGGCCCACCGCCTGGCGGCTCTGCGGCCGAGCCCGTCGCCCAGCACCCGCACGCCACCCGGTGTCCAGGGTGGAAGCGGGGAGGAAGGGCCCGGCCCCGACCGCGAGTCCCCGGGCGAGCCCTGGAGCGTCTTTTAGGGACGCGGCATCGCCACGGCCGTGTGCGTCCGTTGACACCCGCGACCGCGGGGTCGTAGGGTACACCATGGCCATCGGGCAGCCGGGTCTGGCGGCCGCGCTTCTCGCCCTCGGCATCGGGGCCTGCGGCAGCTCGAGCTCCTCGAGCTCCGGTCCGACCCCGGCCCCCACGGGCCCGGGAGGAACGCCCGCGGCCGGGGGGAGCCCGACCCTCCAAGGCTGTGCGGTCTTCCCCGCGGACAACCCCTGGAACCGCGACGTGTCCGCGGACCCCGTGGACCCGCGCTCCGACGCCTACATCGCGAGCATGAACGGCGGCAGCCGGTTCCTGCACGCCGATTTCGGAAGCGACCCCACCTACGGGATCCCCTGGACCACCGTCCCCGGCACCCAACCCCGGGTGCCCATGTCCTTCGACTACGCCGACGAGAGCGACCCCGGCCCCTACCCGTTCCCGTCCGACGCCCCCGTGGAGCCGGGGGGGGACCGCCACGTGCTCGTCGTGGACCGCGATGCCTGCCGGCTCTATGAGACCTTCGACTCCCACTATCAGGGCCCGGGCTGGCACTGCGGCTCGGGGGCGATCTTCGACCTGCGCTCGAACGGCCTGCGGCCGGACGGCTGGACGAGCGCCGACGCCGCCGGCCTGCCCATCCTCCCCGGCCTCGTGCGGCGGGACGAGGTGCTGGGGGGAGAGATCCGGCACGCCCTGCGGTTTACCGTCGACCGCACGCAGCGCGCGTACGTACACCCCGCCACGCATTTCGCGAGCGATGACGGTAACCCCGACCTGCCGCCCATGGGCCTGAAGGTGCGGCTCAAGGCCTCCTACGACCTTTCGGGCTTCCGCGGGGCCTCGCTGGTGATCCTGACCGCGCTCAAGAGGTACGGCATGTTCGTAGCCGACAACGGCTCCGACTGGTTCATCAGCGGCGAGACCAACACCTCCTGGGACGACGCCGACCTGAACCAGCTCAAGACGGTGCCGGCGAGCGCTTTCGAGGTGGTTCTCCTGGGCCCCCTAAACCGCGGCTGAGGATGTCGGCCGGGGGCCTCCCCGCGGTCGCGCCGGAGGCACGGGCGGGAAAAACGGAGATGCGGCCACCCGCGCGAAAGAGCCGGCGGCCCTCCTTATCTTGATCTAGGGAGATGCTCTCCCCCCGAAACCAGGGAGCCCCGGGGGGGAACCGCGGCCCTTTAGTCCAGATCGAGGAGCTGGTACTGGGCCGCCTCATTCAGCATCGTGCCCCAGACCTTGTGCGAGCCCTGGTGCTCGGAAGGCCCGTAGGTGATGGGGGTGCCGATGCCGATCTCGAGACCCTGGATTCCCTCCAAGGCGGCGATGACCGAGTCCGTGGTCGGGTTCGGCCCCGCACGCTTCAGCCCCTCCACGAAGATGGTGGCCGCGATGTAGCCCTCCAGGGAGACGAAGTCCGGCTTCTCCCCGGGAAAGTACTTGGCCAGCGCCTCTTTGTACTTGAGCACGGAGGTCGAGGCGGAGTCGATGGGGGGGACGACCTGGGTCACGATGATGCCGCTCGAGTACTTGGGCCCGATCTGGCGGAGCTCCTCCGCCAGCGCCGAGGACCCCACGAAGGAGACGTTGGAGATGAGGGCGTCCACCCGCGCGTCCCGCAGCTTCTCGATGAACTTGGCCGCCGGCCGGTAGGGTGCCACCGTGACCACCGCGCGGACGGTCCGGCGGTTGCGGAGGACGGCGTCCACGGCGTCCTGGATGTCGAGGGTGTTGCGCTTGAATCCCACCCTCAGGATCGCGTCCGTCGGCAACCCGTACTTGCGAAGCGCCTTGGCCACGCCCGCGAAGCCGGCGTCGCCGAAGCCGTCCTGCTGCGCGAAGACCGCGATCTCGGCCGGCTTGATCCCCTTCACCTCGATGAAGTACCGGACCACGGCCGCCGTCTCCTCCGCGTAGCTCGCCCGGTAGTTGAACACGTAGCGGTCCGGGGGCTCGCGCCGCAGCAGGGGAGCGCCCGTGAAGGCGCCGAAGAAGAGGACTCTCTTGTCGATGCTGTAGGGGACGCTGACCTCGGCGGTCGGGGTCCCCACGTTGCCGATGATGGCGAAGACCTTCCGCTTCTCCAGAAGCTCCTGCATCGTCTCCTTCGTCCGCGCCGGCTCGTAGCCGTCGTCCAGGGCCACCAGGCTGAGCAAGCGGTTGCTCACTCCTCCCCCCGCGTTCGCGAGGGCGAAGGAGGTCTCGATGCCAAGCTTCATCTGCCGACCCAGCTCTTTGGAGGGGCCGGTGAGGGGAGCGCTCATGCCCATGGTCAGCGGCCCGACCGGAGCGGGTGCGGGTGGGAGAGCGACGGAGCGGCCGCGCAGGAGAAAATAGACGACGCCCGCTCCGATCAGCAGCGCGGCGGCGGCGCCGATGATGAAGATTCGGGGATCGCGACCCCGGGGAGGCGTGGGGATGGTCCTGGGTCTCGAGGGCGGCGACGGCGCCACCGCCCTCATGACCTTTTCGTCCCGTCCCGCGACGCGGAGGGAGCGGGCGGGCCCCCTCGTCTCCCCGCCCGCCGCCTGCTTGATGTCGGCCACGCGGAGCTGACCCATGCGCTCGTCGTCCATGGCCTTGGCGCCCCGAATGATGACGGCATCCCAGCGCTCGGTGATGGTGCGCTGCCCGGCCGCCACGTCGGGCTCCACGTGGAAGACCCCGCCCGTCCGGCTCAAGAGCGCGTGCACGGCTCGGATCCCGGTGAGAGAACCAAACTGGGCGTGAACGAGGTCGCCCCTCTCCACGTAGAGGTGCGCCTCGCCATCGGGGAAGGACAGGGTCAGGCGAGCGGTGTGGCGCCCGCTGCAATAGAGGTGAATGAGGTCCGAAAGCGGAATCTCGTCGAGGCCGCCCTCGAGTGGCATCGCCATCCTCCCCCGGGATCGGGCCGGAGGGCCGTCAGCCCCCTCTTACTGCACCTCGGTACCGGTAAGGCGTTTAATGCCAATAGACTACACGTCTGGCCGTCAAATGCAACGCCCGCCCCGGCTCCGGGGATACCGACCTCGCAGCTCGGCCCTTGCCGACCCGCCCCCCGGCAATGTATTGATTACGATATGACCACCCAACCGACGGTGAGCGTGCCAAATCGGTCCTTGGGCCGTTCCGGGCTCGAGGTTTCCGCGCAGGGGCTCGGCTGCATGGGGATGAGCGAGTTCTACGCGGGAGCCACCGAAGCCGAGTCCGTGGCCACCATCCACCGCGCCCTCGATCTCGGCATCCGCTTTTTGGATACGGCCGACATGTACGGGCCCTTCAAGAACGAGGAGCTGGTCGGCCGAGCCATCCGCGACCGGCGCTCGAGCGTCGTCCTCGCCACCAAGTTTGGCAACCAGCGGGGCGCCGACGGGGCCTTCCTCGGCGTCTGCGGCCGGCCCGACTACGTCCGGGAGGCCTGCCACGCCTCCTTGAAGCGGCTGGGGGTCGAGCACATCGACCTCTATTACCAGCACCGGGTCGACCGCACCGTTCCCATCGAGGACACTGTGGGCGCGATGGCGGAGCTGGTGCGGGCGGGCAAGGTGCGTTTTCTCGGCCTCTCCGAGGCCGGTCCCGCGACCATCCGGCGCGCCCACCAGGTTCACCCCATAGCCGCCCTGCAGACCGAGTACTCTCTTTGGAGCCGGGATCCGGAGGACGAGATCCTCCCCACCGTGCGCGAGCTGGGCATCGGGTTCGTGGCCTACAGCCCGCTGGGTCGCGGCTTCCTGACCGGGCGTTTCCGCCGGCCGGAGGACATCCCCGAGACGGACTTCCGCCGCCACCATCCGCGCTTTCAGGGGGAGAACTTCCAGAAGAACCT
>DATMQU010000230.1:0-3117 GCA_035566715.1 Vicinamibacteria bacterium | reverse complement strand
GGGAAGTGCGTCCGGCCACCCCCAGCTACGAAGGCGACACCGGGCTCTTCCACCTGTCCTCCGCCTACACCCTCCCGAAGGGGAAGGCCTCCGTCAGCGTCTTCCGTCAGGTCCTGAATCGGGATCCCAAGGACATCAACTTCGCCATTTTCGGGCTCTCCCTCGCCTACGGTGCGACCGATAGGTTGGAGCTCTTCGGGGACGTGGGCATTCAGAACCGGGTCGACGCCGACGCCCTCTTCCAGCCCGGGTTCTACAACGACCTCCCAGGGGTCAGCACTCCCTGGCAGAGCGGCTTCGGAGACGTGAGGTTGGGAGGGAAGTACAAGTTCCTCGACGACTACCGGGGGGAGGGGGTCGGCCTCGCCCTCAAGGGGGCGGTCAAGTTCGGGACTGCGGACGAGACTCTGGGCCTCGGCACCGGGAAGACCTCCTTCGGAGCCGATCTGATCCTTTCTAAGAGCATTGACCGCCACGCCGATATCCACGCCTCGGTGGGGTACGAATTCAACGGGAGCCCTGACACGGTCAAGATCGGGAACGCATTCAAGTGGGGGGTGGGCCTGAACGTCCCCTCCTGCTCCAAGATCCAGCTCCAGGCCGAAGTCACGGGGCGGTCCTACAGCAGCGCCGACTCCGCCCAGACCAACCCGATCGACGTCGTGATTGGCCCCGTGTTCTTCTTCAAGCCCGGCTTCTTCATCCGCCCCGCCCTCTCCTGGAACGCCAACTTCAACGACCGGGGCTCGAACCAGGGCTTCAAGAGCTACTCCGACTACGAGGTGGCGATCGGCTACCACCCGGGGACGCGGTGCTGCCAGGTGTACGTGCCGCCGCCGCCCCCGCCGCCACCCACCAACCGGAACCCCACCGTGAAGTGCGAGATCGAGAAGTCGCAGATCCTGCCCGGAGAGACGGTACGCTGCCGGGCCGTGGCCTCGGATCCCGACGGCGACCCCCTCACCTACTCCTGGACCGCTAACTCGGGCCGGGTCACCGGCACCGGCACGGAGGCGGTCTTCGACAGCGCGGGCGTGGCGCCGGGGACGACGGTCACGATCACGGTCAGCGTCTCCGATGGCCGGGGTGGAACCGCGCAGTCGGACTGCAGCGTCCGCGTCCAGGTCCCGGAGAAGCCCAAGCCGGAGCCCGTCACCTGCACGTCGGGGGGCTTCCCCCGCAACCTGGCCCGTCTGAACAACGTGGACAAGGCCTGTCTGGACGATGTGGCCTCCAAGCTCAAGCAGGACCCGCGTAGCCGGGTGGTGATCGTGGGCCACGCGGACAGCAACGAGCGTTACCCGGAGGTGATCGGCCGCAAGCGTGCGGAGGCGGTGAAGACTTACCTCGTCAAGGAGCGGGGTATCGAGGAGGCCCGCATCACGGCCAAGAGCGCCGGGGCGAGCAAGCCCCTCGACACCGGCACCTCCGCCGCCGCCCGGGCAAAGAATCGGCGCGTGGATGTGATCTTCGTTCCCGAGGGGGCGACTCCTCCGGAGGATGACGACTAGACGAACCACCGTCCGCTTCGACTGGGGTGCGGCCTCTTGGCCGCACCCCGTTTTTGTTCTCCGGCGCCCGCGGCGCCCCCAACCGCGGCTTTTCGATTAAACTCGGGGCAACATGTCCGCTCCCCGAGCGCGTTTGGCCCTCCTCCTCGTCGCGCTCTCGGCCGCCCCTCCGGTCGCCCGCGCCCAGAGCTGGATGGCGGTGGGGCTCCCGGGGGGCGACGTCCGGGCCCTGGCCGCGGATCCGCGTGATCCCCGGATCGTCTATCTGGGGACGGCCGACGGCATCCTGTACCGCTCCGGCGACGGGGGGATGAGCTGGCGGCGCGCCCAGCCGGGCTTCCCCCTGCGCGGCATGAGCCTCGACCAGATCGTGGTCGACGCGGCGGGCTCCGTCCTCGTCGGATATTGGGAGGTCACGGGCCCGGGGGGAGGCATAGCCCGCAGCAGCGACGACGGTCGCACGTTCACGATCCTCCCTGAGATCGGCGGGCAATCGGTGCGGGCCTTGGCGGTCGCCGCTTCCGACCCCCGCGTGCTCGTCGCGGGAACGCTCACGGGCGTCTTTCGCTCCGGCGACGGCGGCTCCTCCTGGCAGCGCATCAGCACGGCCGGAGACCCCGAGATCAGGAACATCAATTCCCTGGCCGTGGACCCGGGCGACCCCCAGGTGATCTACGCCGGGACCTGGCACCTGGCCTGGAAAACCACGGACGGGGGCGGGGGCTGGAAGCCGATCCATCTAGGGATGATCAACGACTCCGACGTCATGACCTTGACCTTCGACCATCGGTCGCCGCGCACGGTCTATGCCACGGCTTGCTCCGGGATCTACCGCTCCCCCGACGCCGGGGGCCATTGGGCGAAGGTGCCCGGGATCCCGGCCAGCGCGCGCCGCACGCGCAGCTTCGCCCAGGACTCCGCCCGCCCCGACGTGGTCTACGCGGGCACCACGGAAGGACTCTGGGCGAGCGAGGACGGCATGGCCACCTGGCGCCTGCTGACCCCGAGAGAGCTGGTGGTGAACGCGGTCTTGGTGCTCCCGGGGGGCGCCTTGCTCCTCGGCGCGGACGGGGCGGGCGTGCTCCGCAGCCCCGACGGGGGCGCGACTTGGGCCTCCTCCAACGATGGCTTTTTTGCCCGGTTCGTGTCGCGGGTCATCTTCGACCCCGCGCAGGGCCGCATCCTGGCCGGGGTCTTGGACGACCGCCAGGCCGGGGGCGTACTTTCCGCCTTGAGACCGTCCGGACCGTGGTCGAAGGTGGGGGGTGGGCTGGAGGGACGCCAGGTCCTCTCGATGGCCCTCGCCGGGAGCGAGGTCCTGGCGGGAACCGACGACGGCCTCTACCTTTCGATGTCTCAAAGCGGGCTCTGGCGCCCGCTGCCGGCGGCGGTGGATGGGATCGACCTGCACCCCAGCGTGACCGACGTCGTTGCCCTCTCCGACCGCACGTTCTTGGCCGCCACCTCGCAGGGCCTCTTGCGCAGCGTGGATGGCGGCGAGCATTGGGAGCGCCACCGTCTGGGCCTGGGTCTGGCGGTCCTGGCCGTGGCCGCGTCCATCCCCCGACCGACGGTGGTCCTGGCCGCGACACCGCTGGGATTCTTC
>DATMQU010000229.1:0-3061 GCA_035566715.1 Vicinamibacteria bacterium | reverse complement strand
GGACTCTCGCCGGAGTACGAGTCGTATTTCGAAGACACCGATTACTGCCTCCGGGCAAGGCAGGCCGGATTCCGGATCGTTGTCTGCGGCCAAGTGAGTCTCGTTCATGACGAACACGGATCGACCCGCGATGATGCGGGCACCTTCCACCGACTCTTTGCGCATGGCCGAGACACTTTCCGAAGGCGATGGTCGGCGTTGGAGCGCCGGTATCAGCACGGGCTCCTGTGGCAGTCGATCCTGAATTTCCCGACGGGATATGCGATGAGTTCTCGGGAGATTCTCCGCGCGCTGGAGGCAAACGGAGTTCGCGCCGTCTATCGCTACGTGTATGGGCCCGGGACCGCGTTCCCCGTTGCGGAGGTGGGGGAGACCGATGACTATCTGTTGGATCTGATCTCCCGTCGTGCGAGCCCACAGCCGCAAGCGGCGGTCGTATACGGACAGGCCGACGTGTTCGGAAAGAACCACGGACGGTACAAGGTCGGCTACACCATGCTTGAGGTCGACACCTTTCCGAAGCAGTGGGTAGACGAAGCCGAGAAGATGGACGAGGTGTGGGTTCCGACCGACTTTAATCGGGAGGGGTTCCTTCGTTCCGGGCTCACGCGCCCGATCCATGTCATCCCACTGGGTATCGACTCAAATTATTTCCACCCGGAGGGAGCCGCCTACAGGAATCCCGGGGGCGAGTTCGTATTCCTTGCCATCTTCGAGTGGGGAGCGCGGAAGGCCCCTGAGATACTGCTCCGCACCTTCAGCGAGGCCTTCGCAGCGGACGAGCCCGTCCGCCTGCTCGTGAAGATCATGAACCGGGATCCGAAGGTCTCCGTCAAGGAGGAGATCCGACGATTGGACCTCAAGGCGTCGGGGGGACGGATCTCGTACCTCTACAACGTGGAGATACCGCACTACCAGCTACCGGCGCTGTATCGATCGGCAGACTGCTACGTGAGCACCAGTCGGGGCGAGGGGTGGAATCTGCCGCTCTTGGAAGCCATGGCCACCGGATTGCCTTCGATCGCCACCGATTGGGGAGCCCACACCGCGTATGTCAGAGAGGGGATCGGCTTTCCGCTGCGCGTTCGTGGCACGATCCGGGTTGCCGGATGCGGCCCCTACTACGACGGATATCGCTGGGCCGATCCGGATCCGGAACATCTCCGGTATCTCTTGCGGTGGGTGTTCGAGCACCAGACGGAGGCGCGGAGGGTGGGCGCGGCCGCGGCCCAGGAGGTGGCCCGGAGATGGACCTGGCAGGCGACCGCCCAGGCCATCGTGAGGAGGCTGGAGGCGATCGGCGCCTAGTCTATGACCCCGTCCCGCCCGCACCCCCGGCCTGGTGCGGCCGCGCCGGGACGCGACCACTAGGTGGGCCTGGAGTACGTCGGGTTCAATCGCAGGGGGCGGGCCCACGAGTCGGGGCGGGGGGCTCGGTGTTGACCTTCCTTCACTTGTCCGCCCTGGAGATGGACGGCTTCCGGCGAGGACGGATGCGTTGAAGAGAGAGCTCAAGAAGCAGATCAAGCCGGACGAGCCTAATAGCTACAACTTGCGCGGAGTGACGCCTTTGGCCAGGAACCCGCCCGGGAGTTCTCCTGATCCAGGCCCGCGGGCCTGGGGTCTCCGCTGTACACAGTCCAATTGACGATCTCACCCCAAGATGTGATGCCTCCGGTGGCTGGGACCGCTCCACCAGCCGCCGCCCTAGGGAGGCGGGGACAGGGATCTGGCGACGCTCGCACCTGCCTCCTGCTGGGACTCTGCTGCCTGCTGATCTACAACGCAAACCTACGCTCGATCGGCACCGGCGACACGCTCCCTGCGCGCTACCTGCCGTTCGGTATCTGGCGGTACGGCAGCTTACTGCTCGACCCCATCCAAGACGTGACGATCGAGGGCCATTCCAACCCCTATTGGATCGTAAATGCCCGTTCGGGTCACTCGGTGTCGTTGTACCCAGTGGTGCTCCCCCTGCTCGTTGCGCCCCTCTACCTCCCGGCGGTCGGATACCTCCACCTCCAGGGTTGGACGGATTGGCGCCTGCGGCAGGTGGCGACGGTAATGGAGAAGCTGACCTCCTCCCTGCTGGCCGCCTCGGCGGCGGCTCTCCTCTATCTGCTCCTGCGCCGGCGAGCCCCGCCCGCGGACGCTTTGCTGCTCGCGCTCGCCTTCGCTTTCGGAACCAATACCTGGATGATCGGCAGCCAGGCCCTCTGGCAGCACGGGCTCGCCGAACTGCTGTTGGTCCTCGCCCTCCTCCTGCTCACGGGCCCCTGCACATCCTCCCGTGCCGTGGCGCTGGGGGTAGTTTGCGGACTCCTCGCCGGAAACCGTCCGCCCGACGCCCTCCTCGCCGCGGCACTCGGACTTTATGGGCTGCGCTGGGCGCGGCGGCGGGTGGCCGTGCTGGTGGCGGGGGCGGCGGTGCCGGTCGGCCTGGTGTTGGGGTACAACGTCGCGGCGGCGGGCAGTCTCCTCGGCGCCTACGCGCTACCCCCGCGTGACGCCTTCTTCCACCATGGGCTGCTGAACGGAGTCGCGGGGCTGTTGTTCAGCCCGACCCGCGGCCTGTTCGTATTCTCGCCCTTCCTGTTCCTCCTTCCCGTCGCGCTGCGACACGGGCTCCGCGACCGCAGCACTCGCACCTTGACTCTTGCACTTGGCGCGGCCGCGCTTGCCCAAGTCTTGTTCTACGCGAAGGCCGATTGGCGAGCCGGCTATTCGTGGGGTCCCCGCTGGCTCACGGACCTCCTGCCGTTCTTGGTGTGGCTGCTCCCGCCTGGACTGGCCGCCCTGCGCGGGGCCAGTCGCCTGGCCTTCGGGTTAGCGACCTGCGCCTCGATGGCAATTCAGGCGGTGGGGGCTTTCTGGTACATGGGTGCGAGCGACGTGGCGATCTTCTCTGCCCCGGCAGGCCGCGGGGAGATGTTGGCGGCCTGGGATCCCAGGAACACTCCATTTGTCGCGGAGCTCCGGCACGAACGAGCGCCATCTGATCCCGCTTTCACCCGGTGGAGGGGCCTCTCGGTGCGGGGGAGCATCGATCGCGTCATCGTCA
>DATMQU010000228.1:0-9753 GCA_035566715.1 Vicinamibacteria bacterium | reverse complement strand
GTGGGGAGCGCGCGGGGCCTGCACGCCCTCCGCCTCACGCCATGAAGGCCCTGCGCATCCCCGAGTGGCTCCACGGGGGCCTCCTCGAGCGCTACCATTCGGAGGCCAGCCAACTCTTCCTGCTCCACGGCAACGTGCGCGACCTCCAGCCCTTCGGGCCCGGGTACCTTCCCCTGGCTGACGGCCTGCGGCGGCTGGCCGCCCGCCGGTCCGTCCTCGTCTCCTACGACCTGTCCAAGGGCCTCGCCTTCCCCGACGCCGCCCGGGAGAAGGAGTTCCGGCGGGTCCTGGGCCTGAAGGCGGGGCCCCTCCCCGCGGATCCCGCCCGGGCCATGCTCCTGCTGGACGCCCTTCTCGCCAGCGACCGCAGCGCCCCGGGGTCGGTCGCCATCCTGCTCGACTACGTCCATAACCTCGCTCCCTCCGGACCCGCCTCCGGAACCGAGCGCCAGACGGTGACCATGCTCGCCCGCTGGGCCTCCGACCCCAAGGTCGCCGCCCGCCGACCCCTCGTCCTCCTCATTGCCCCCGCGGCGGGCGACGTCTCCGACGAGGTCTATTCCGGAACATCGGGGGCGGAAGTGGTGGCGGTGCCGCGGCCGGACCTTCCCGCCCGGACGGAGTTCGCCCGGCACCTCAAGGACTCCTTCCCGGAGGTCACCTGGACGCTGAGCCCGGAGGAGCTGGCCGCGGAGACCGGTGGGCTGGCCTTGGTGCAGATGGAAGACATCCTGCAGCGGGCGCGGGGCGGGCAAGCTCCCCTCGCGCGCTCGTCGATCGTGGACCGCAAGATCGACCTCCTCAAGCAGGAATACGGAGAGGTGCTGGAGATCCTGCAGCCCAAGCACGATCTCTCCGCGGTGGGAGGGCTGGAGCACGCCACCCGGGAGCTGAAGGAGGTGGCCGACATCATGCGCCGCGGGCTCACCTCCGCCGCCCCCATGGGGATCATCCTCATGGGGCCCCCCGGCACGGGCAAGAGCTACCTGGCCGAGTGCTTCGCCCGGGAGTGCGGGATGCTTTGCGTCCGTTTCCGGCCCCTGCGGCAGATGTACGTGGGCCAGTCGGAGCGAAACCAGGAGAAGGCCTTCGCCGCCATCCGGGCCCTGGCCCCCGTGGTCGTGATCGTGGACGAGTCCGACCAGGCCGAGGGGGGCAGCCGGGACCAAGGCTCGGGAGACTCGGGGGTCACGGAGCGCATGCGGGCCTCCGCCTTCGCCTTCTGGGGGGACAGCGGGCTCCGGGGCCGGGTCCTGCGCATCGACATCACCAACCGCGTGGACCTCATCGACACCGCCATGCGCCGCTCCGGCCGGACCGACGTCAAGATCCCCATCCTCATGCCCGACGAGGAGGCGCGACGGCAGATCTTCGAAGTGACGGTGCGCAAGCTCCAGCTCGCCTCCACCATCGCCGACTACGCTCCTTTCGCGCGGCGCACGGGGGGCTTCACGGGAAGCGACATCGAGCTGGCGGCGACCACGGCCTGGCGGTTCGCCCTCCGCGGGGGGGGTACCGCCCTGACCGAGGCCGCCCTCACCGCCGCCCTCGACGACTTCCTCCCCACCTCCCGCGACCAGGCCACCATCGACCGCATGACCCTGATCGCGCTCGACGAGTGCCGCAATAAGCGGCTCCTGCCCCCCAACGCCGAGGTCATCCGCAAGGAGATCGAGGCCCGACGCCTCGCCGCCGGCTGACCGCGGGGAGGGGGGCGGGGGGCCCCGTGGGCTCAGCGCGCGGCGGGTGTCTTGAAGGTGAGGGCGAGGCGACAGAGGACCAGCTCGTCGCCGTCCTTGACGGGGGTGAGCACGCCGTTGGCCAGCTTCTGGCCGTTCAGGAACGTCCCGTTCATGGTCCCGATCTCTTCCGCCACGAAGTGCTTCCCCTCCTTGATGACCAGCCGGGCGTGGCGCCTGGAGATGTTGCGGCTCTGGTCCTCGTTGGTGAGGTCCACCTCCGGACTCATGCCGGTCACGGAGTCATAGCGGCCGATGAGGGCGTCGCTCTTGAAGACGGGGAAGACGTTGCCGGTGGACTGGGAGATGAAATAGGCCAGGGCCTCGGCCTGGAGCGTGCCCGAGGTGGGGGACTTCGCCCGGGCCTCCGCGGACAGGTCGGTGGGCACCGCGCCCCCGGCCGCGATCTGCTCGATCTGCCGCGTGGTTTCGCGGAGCCGGAGCGAGTACTTCCGGAGCATGCGCACCGCGATCTCGGGGTTGCTCTTGATCATGTCCCCAAAGATCTCGCTCCCGATCACGATCAGGTCCCCGTCATCCACCATCTCCGCAGATGCCGACCGCGGCATGCGCTCCAGCACCGCCATCTCGCCGAAGAAGTCCCCCTTCTCCAGCACGGCCAGGGTGGTTTCTCCGTGCTGGACCTTCTTCTTGATGGCCACGCGGCCGGACTGGATGATGTACATGTCCTCCCCCTCGTCGCCCTCGTGGAAGAGGACCGTCCCTTTGGTGAAGTGGTTCAGGAACTTAGCGAAGGGGTTCTTGTCCGCGCTCATCGCGTTCCGTTAAGGGGAGTTTAGCAGATTCGCGGCCCAGAGGGGGCCAGCCGAGCTCAGGCGGGGGCCTCGATCCCCCTGAGCTCCTCGTCCAGGGGCACGTTCTGCAGGATGGACCGCTTCTGCACCTCCCGGAACAAGGTCATGAGGAAGGTCTCGAAGCGGTGGCCGATGAGCTGGAGGGCGGGCAGGCTGGGGCACTTCAGGATCTCGATGAAGAACAGCTCGAAGCCGGACCAGTCCCGGTACATCAGGTACTTGATGTTGTGGTCGTAGAAGGTGGAGATCTCCTCCTTCATCCTCACCGCGGAGGCGGGATCCTTCCGCTCGTGGAACTCGCGGAGGGCCTTGACCAGCCGGGCCAGGCCGTCGCGCAGACGCACGGACTGCTCCAGCTTGGCCGTGAAGTCGGGGAAGATGTCGCTCCCTTCCACCCTGTCGTCGAAGGCCTGGGCCAGCTGGACCACCGACTGCTGGAAGCAGTCCTTCAGGATGCCGTGGCTGTTCTCCACCCGCGTCCGGATGGTATCCGCTTGGCGGGCGACGGAGATGTCCAGGAGTTCGGTGTTGATGACCTTCTTGAGCTCGAGGGGGATGCAGTAGACGAACGAGTCGTAAAGCTGGTGCAGCGGCTGTCCGGCCTCCAGGCTCCTCAGCACCCGCTTCTCGATGTAGCTCAAGAGCATGCGGGTCTCGGAGGTGATGAGGGAGAAGATCAGGATCGTGTTGCGGAGGTCCTCCTCCCCGCTGCGCTCGGGGTTCGCGTACTCGAGGTAATGCAGGAGGCGGAAGAGCTCCAGGAACACCTTGGCCGCCTGCTTGCGCTCGAGAGGGCTCGCGATGCCCCGGATGGTGGCCGCCACCGCGGGGTTGGTGACGCGGTCGTGGATGGGCTTGAACTTCTTGTCGATGAGGAGGGCCAGGAGGTGGCTGCGGCGGATCTCGCGGTAGAGGATCTTTCCCACCGCACTGAAGCTCGTGAAGGGCAGGCGGGAGAGCTTCACGAGGTCGGTGAGCATGATGTGGAGGTCCTCGAAGGACTCCCGCAGGAGGGTCAGACCCGCCTCCGGGGTGGCCTGGCGGATGAGCTTCTCCACGTAGGGATCGACGTCCTCGTCCTTCTTCAGGTAGCTCTCGATGTACTGGTCGAAGCGGGTCATGTTCACCTGCTCCTCGGTGAGGATGGCGGTGCAGAGGTGCACCACCCGCAGGATCACGTTGTCGACGAGGCGCAGCTCCTCCGACCAGTTGCGGAGGGCGAGCTGCTTGGTCTCCTTGTCCGAGAGGGGCTGGTTCTTGATGTGGAAGAAGCGCTCGAAGCTCTGGAGCCACATCTCCAGCTCGAAGAGGTCGGCGGTCTTGCCGGCCGCCGCCACCTCCTCCATCCACTGACGGAGCTGCCCGCGCAGGAAGTCGGACCGGGGCTCGAGCGGGGCCCGCGGGGTGTCCTCACTCCTATCCCGGGACATCTGCCCGGATTATACCGCTTGCCCCGGCTGCGTATTGACCCCTCCCGCCTCCCCCCGCTATATTAAAGGCCCGTTTTTGGAGGGTTCTGATCTCCTTGAGCGTCCCCGAAGCCCTCTCCGACCTCGCCCGCCTGCCCACGCGGTGGAAGCTCATGACCCTGGCCCTGGGCCTGGTCGTGGGGGAGCTGGCCCTGCGCCGCTTCGCGCCCCGGTCCCGGGCCTATGCCCGCTGGAAGGCCACTTTCGAGGCGATCGGCTCGGTCTGGACCGGCGTCCTCCTGTCCGTGGTCTATCTTCTGTCCGTGGGCCCCATCAGCCTGGCCGTAAGCCTGTTCGGCAAGGACCCCCTGGACCGCGCCCTAGGGCCCGAGCCGACCTTCTGGCGGTCGCACGAGCCCAACCCCTTGGGGCCCGAGGCGGCTGTCCGCCACCAGTTCTAACCCTATGAACGTCCTCGGCATTTCCTGCTTCTACCACGACTCCGCGGCCGCGCTCCTGCGCGACGGGCAGGTCGTAGCCGCCTGCCAGGAGGAGCGCCTGAGCCGCAAGAAGCACGACTCCGGCTTCCCCGCCCGAGCCATAAGGTACGTGCTGAAGGAGGCCGGGGTCGGCCCCTCGGACCTGGACGCGGTGGGCTTCTACGACAAGCCCCTCCTCAAGTTCGAGCGGATGCTCTCCACATACATTGCGACCTTCCCCCGCTCGTTTGGCTCCTTCCGCAAGGCCATCCCCGTCTGGCTGCACGAGAAGCTCTGGGTGCCCTCCATCATCCGCAAGGAGCTCAAGCCCTACAAGGGTCCGATCTTCTTCGCCGAGCACCACATGAGCCATGCCGCCTCCTGCTTCCTGGTCTCCCCCTACGAGGAGGCGGCCATCCTGACCATTGACGGCGTGGGGGAATGGGCGACCGCCTCCTTCGGGGTGGGAAAGGGCAGCGACATCACGCTCTTCAAGGAGATCCGGTTCCCCCACAGCCTCGGTCTCCTCTACAGCGCCTTCACCTACTACCTGGGCTTCAAGGTCAACAGCGCTGAATACAAGGTGATGGGCCTCGCCCCCTACGGCCGGCCGGTCCATTTCGAGCGGGTCATGAAGGAGATGATCCACCTGAACGAGGACGGCTCCTTCAAGCTCAACATGGACTACTTCTCATATGACTACGGCCTCACCATGACCAACGGCCGTTTCAACGACTTCTTCGGGGGGCCGCCGAGAAAGCCCGAGACCTGGATGACCGAGCGCGAGTTCGACATCGCCGCCTCCGTGCAGAAGGTCTGCGAGGAGGTGGTCCTGAAGATGGTGAACTACATCCATCGCGAGACCGGCCTCAGCAACCTATGCATGGCGGGGGGGGTGGCCCTCAACTGCGTGGCCAACGGCCGGGTCATCCGCGAGACCCCCATGAAGAACCTCTTCGTGCAACCGGCGGCGGGAGACGCGGGGGGGGCGGTGGGGGTGGCCCACTACCTCTACAACACGATCGGCAAGCAGCCCCGGGGCAAGGCCTGGACCCATGCCTACCTAGGCCCCGCTTACGAGGATCGCGAGATCGCGGAGTACCTCGAGGGTCAGGGCGCGAAGTACCGGCTCCTCTCCGACCGGGAGCTGGTGGAGACGACCGCCCGCTTGATCGCGGAGGGCAACGTCGTCGGCTGGTTCCAGGGCCGGATGGAGTTCGGCCCCCGGGCCCTGGGGGGCCGCAGCATCCTGGCCGATCCCCGGGACCCGAAGATGCGCGACACCCTCAACATGAAGATCAAGTTCCGGGAGGGGTTCCGCCCCTTTGCCCCCTCCGTCCTCGCCGACCGGGCGAAGGATTGGTTCGACATCGACTGCGAGAGCCCCTACATGCTGCTCGTAGCCCAGGTGCCGGAGAGCAAGCGCGTGATCCCTTCCGTGACCCACGTGGACGGCTCCGCCCGCCTGCAGACCGTGACCCGCGCGGAGAGCCCGCTCTACTACGACCTGATCGCGGAGTTCGGGCGGATCACGGGCGTGCCCGTGATCATCAACACCTCCTTCAACGTCCGGGGGGAGCCGATCGTCTGTACCCCCCACGACGCCTACCTCTGCTTCCGGCGCACGAACATGGACAATCTGGTCCTGGGCCACTACCTGCTGGACCGGAAGGAGCAGCCCCCGTTGCGGGAGGACGTGGACTGGAGGAGCCAGTTCGAGCTGGACTAGACGTGGGCCCCGGGGGCGGCCGATCGCGGACTCCGGTGGGCGAGGAGATGAGGAATGGCATTTGAGGGTTCCCGCGAGCGCTTCGGCATCCTGGGCGAGCTCTGGGCCTTCATGAAGGTCCGCAAGAAGTGGTGGCTCGGGCCCATCGTGGTGATGCTGGCGCTCCTGGGCCTGCTCGTGGTCTTCACCCAGGGCACCGCGGTCGCCCCCTTCATCTACACCCTGTTCTGAACCCCAGGGTGGGACACGCCCCCGGGCGACCGGGGCGACGGGCCGGGCGCCCCTGCGTGGCCGTCCTTCTCCGCGCGGCGATCCTCCTCGCGGCCCTGGCCCCCGCCCCCCTCCTTCCCGGGGAGGGCGGTCAGCTCCTCACCCCCGAGCGCCTGGCCGCGGATCCCCCGCTGGGGGGGGTCCTCCCCTCCGACCTCGCCTGGCACCCCGACGCGAAGCGGCTGACTTATCTGCGCCCGAGGGGCAAGGAGAGCGCGGCCGACCTCGTCGGGCTGGATGCGGGGACGGGCCGGGAGGCCCTCATCCTGGCCGGCAGCCGGGTGCTCGTCCCCCCGACGGGGAAGAGCAACGGCGGTTCCGGAACCGCGCTCCCCCTTGCCGGTTATGCCTGGTCGCCGCAGGGTGACACCCTTCTGGTGTCCCACGAGGGCAATCTCTACCTCGTGGATGCCCGGACGGCGGCCGTGCGGGCGCTCACCCGTACCCCCGAGGCGGCGGAGTTCCCGGAGTTCTCGCCCGACGGCAAGCGGGTGGCCTTCGTCCGCAAGAACGACCTCTACATGGTGGAGGTCGGCAGCGGGCGGGAGACGCGCCTCACCATGAGCGGCTCCGACACCCTCCTGAACGGCCGGCTGGACTGGGTTTACGAGGAGGAGCTGGCTTCCCGTTCCGGCCGGTCCTTCTTCTGGTCCCCGGACTCCCGCGCCATTGCCTATCTCCAGCTCGATCAGGCCCGCGTCCCCACCTTCCCCATCGTGGATTTCCTGCCCGTGCGCAACGAGGTCAGGGCCCAGCGCTACCCCAAGGCGGGGGCCCCGAACGCCATCGCCCGCGTGGGGGTGGTGGCCCTTTCACCCGACGGCAGCCCCGGCCCCGAGCGCCTGCTCTCCTTCGATCCCGACAACTGCTACGTGCTGCCCGATCTCGCCTGGGCCCCGGACTCCCGCACCCTCGCCTACCAGCACTTGAACCGAGAGCAAAACGAGCTGCAGCTCCGCTTCCTGCCCGTACCGGACTCGCCCCGCGGCCCCCTGGGCGGCGCGCGCACCGTCCTCACCGAGCGTGCCCCGACCTGGGTCGACTCCCTGGGCCCCCCCCACTTCCTGAAGGACGGGTACCGATTTCTCTGGCTGTCCCAGCGCGAGGGGTTCGCCCACATCTACCTTTGCGAGGCGGAGGGCCCCTGCCGCGCCCTCACCACCGGCCCCTGGGTGGTGGACAAGCTTCTGGGGGTGGACGAGCGTGCGGGCCTCATCTACTTCACGGCCACCGAGAAGGATCCGCGCGAGCGTCAGCTTTACCGCGTGGGACTGGACGGAACGGGGCGGACGCGGTTGAGCCGCGAGGACGGCACGCACAAGGCCCTCCTCTCCCCCGGCGCCCGCTTCTACGCGGACACCTGGTCCGATGTCGCCACGCCCCCCCGGATCTGGGTGGCATCCCCGGAGGGAGGGCGCCGGTCCTCGGTGGAGGAGAACCGCGACCCCGAGATCGCCCGCTACGAGCTGGGAGGCGTGGAGTGGGTCGAGGTCAAGGCTCCCGGAGGCATCCCGCTTCACGCCCGCCTCCTGAAACCCGCCCGCTTCGATCCCCGGCACCGCTATCCGGTCCTGGTCAAGGTCTACGGAGGCCCGCACGTCCAGACCGTCCTGAACGCCTGGGGAAGCGTCTCCCCCCTCGAGCACCTGCTGGCCAGCCACGGCTTCCTGGTGTGGTCGCTCGACAACCGCGGCTCGGCGGGGCGCGGCCAGGCCTTCGCGGACCCGATCTTCCACGGCATGGGCGGGGTCGAGCTCGAGGATCAGCTGGCGGGGGTGGAGTACTTGAAGTCGTTGCCCTACGTGGATCCGGCCCGCCTCGGCATCTGGGGCTGGTCCTACGGGGGGTACCTGACCCTGTACGCCCTCACCCACGCCCCCGCCGTCTTCAAGGCGGGGGTGGCGGGGGCCCCGGTGACGGACTGGAAGTTCTACGACACGATCTACACCGAGCGGTACATGGGCACGCCCCAGTCCAACCCCAAGGGCTACGAGGGCTCGTCCCCCCTCTTCCGGGCCGCCGACCTCCGGGCGGACCTCCTCATCATCCATGGCACCGCCGACGATAACGTGCATCTGGCCAACACGATCTCCTTCATCGACGCCCTCACGCGGGCGGGCCGGCCCTACCGGCTGTCCCTCTACCCCCGCCAGATGCATGGCTTTCGGGCCCGGGAGAGTCGGGTCGCCTCCGACACCGACATCCTGCGCCACTTCGAGAGCAGCCTGAAGCCCTGATCCCAGGGGCGAGCCGAGCCGGAGGGCGATCGGAGGAAATGGGGGTTGTTCCCTGCCCGTGCCCGGCGCGCGGTGTCCTTCAGCCCGCGGTCACGACCAGCTTGCGCCCGTAGGCACGGGCGAAGCGCTCGCCCACGGTGCGGGGCCGCCAGCCGGCCAGGGCGGCCACCCGAACCCGCACCTCGTCCTTTGCCACCTGGCAGTCCAGGCTCACGGGCTGGCCCCGCGGGCAGCGTTCCTCGATGTCGTCGGCCAGGATGAGGAGGGCGGCCGCGCGCGCCACCGCCGGCCCGTCCTCGGCCGTGAGCAGGGGGGCGTACGACTTCGCCCTCGTGTCCTCGTCCCCCGCGCTGCGCACCACCGCGGAGAGGAGGGCAATGCCCCGGTGGGAGAGCCCGTTCAGGTCGGTGGCGAGCACGATGTCGGCCACGTGCTCGTGGCGGTCGAAGAAGTCGATGCTGCGCCCGATATCGAGGACGGTCGCCGCCTGCAGCAGGGCCTCCCGGACCTCGGCGTGGGGGCGGAGCTCCAGGGCCGCGTCGAGCCCTTCGGCCAGGCTCCGCCGCCGGGCGGCCTGCTCGGCGTCCCAACCGTCGAAGCGCGACACCAGGGCGGCGATCGAGGACTCGCGCACGGCCGGGATCGCGGGCAAGGCGTCCGCCACCAGGCTCACGGCCAGGCCCTCCCGCACCCCCTGCCCGGAGATCTGGACCGCGGCCGCGTCCAGAACCTCCATCAGCGTCAGCACGCACAGGGCTCCGCCCACCACGGAGTCGCCCCGGTCGTCGTTCAGGCCCGGGAGCTGCTCCCGCTTCTTGAGCTTCAAGGAGGCAAGCTCCTCCGTGATCTCCTTGATCCGCCGGCGGGGGACGACGTAGCCATGGAGCCGGCTGATGGGATAGTCCCGCGCCCGGCGGTCGATCTTGGCCAGGTTGCGCACGGTGCCCCCCGTGCCCACGAGCTCCTCCCCCGGCTCCAGGGGCGCCACACCCGCCTGTTTGAGCTGGGCGTGCACGTGCTCGCGGAGCCGCTTGATCTGGCCCGCGCTGGGAGGATCCGATTCCAGGAAGGCCTC
>DATMQU010000227.1:0-3106 GCA_035566715.1 Vicinamibacteria bacterium | reverse complement strand
GACTGCACGGGGTCGAGACGGGCGGCGCGGAGGGCGGGGTAGATGGAGCCCAGCAGCCCTCCCGCGAAGCCGAGGAGGCCCGCGACGAGCGCCCAGTCCCCGCTCAGCTCGACAGCCTGAGCGGGGAAGAGGCGCTCGAGGGCGAAGCGGCCCGCGATCGCGAGGGCGATGCCCACGAACACCCCGGTGCCGCAGACAAGGGCGCTTTCTTGCAGGATCGCACGTAGGACGTAGGCCTGAGTTGCTCCGAGGGCGCGCAGGATGCCGATCTCCCGCGTCCGCTCCATTATGGCGGTATACATGGCGAGGAGGACCACCAGGAAGGAGATGACGACGGCGACGCTGGTGAGAGCGCGGCGGAAGTAGGTCAGGCCAACGGCGTTGTCCTGGATCGCCTTGGACACCTGGGCCACGGCCGTCACCTTGTAGCCCGGGAATCGGTCCGCGAGGGCCTTCGTCAGTTCCCCCGCCTCGCGGGCGGCCCGGCCCTTCACGAGAAAGAATGAAGCCCGCCCCGGGTTTCCGATGGCCTCGCCGATGTCGTCGAGCCGGGCGTAGATGCGCCCTCCGGAGCCGGGCCGCGTGATGCCCACGATCCGGAAGTCGCGGTCGAGCAGTCGCAGGGTCTCCCCCAGTCGCAGGCTCCGCGCCTCGGCCATGAGGGTGTCCACCACGAGATCCCCCGGGTCCCGCAGGGGCCGACCCTCGGTCAGGTCGAACCCGCCCGAGAGCGCCTCGAACGACGGGTAGTCGACGGCCCATAGGTTCACACTCTCCGGGGACCCCTTGAGCTGCGAGACATGCCAGTTCAGGACCGGGGTCACGGCGGTGACACCGGGCGTCTGGCGGATCAGGTCCGCCATCCGGAGCGGCACGACCGCGCTGCTCACGCCGAGGATGAGCGAG
Source organism: Vicinamibacteria bacterium (assembly GCA_035566715.1). GTDB lineage: Bacteria > Acidobacteriota > Vicinamibacteria > Fen-336 > Fen-336 > DATMML01. Next base: position 2,200 of record DATMQU010000227.1, on the reverse strand, counting down.
GAATCGGGGGGCTGGAAGAGCACGTCCGCTCCCACGCTGAGCAGCCGGCTCGCGATGGCGGCCAGGGTCCCGTTGGCCATGCCCACCAGCAGCATAACCGTGGCCACCGAAACGGCCACGGCGAGAGCGGCGGCAGCCGTCCTCGTCTTGCGATGCAGCAGGTTGGCAACGGCCAGGTTGGCCATGTCGCCGTGGGTGTGAATCAGTCGACTAGGTCGTCCTCCTCGTCCTCTTCCTCTTCCCCCTCCTCGTCGAGGTCCGGGGGATGCGATTCCCATCCCTCCGTGTCTAAGTCCTCCGGGTCGTGCTCTTCGGCTTCGAGGGATCCCACGATGTTCCCGTCCCCCATGGCAGCCTCCCTGTTTGAGTCCAGGGTGGGTTAAGCGGACGACAATCCTGAGTCATGCGGGCGACAGTCCCGTTTCAACAGGACGGTGTCGAGGCCTCGACAAGCCACTTCTCGACGCTCACTAACTAGCTCTATGGCAAGAAGATAGGCGGCTGTAGAGGTACTCCCAAGAGGCCCTTCATTGAGCGGCCACCGGCGACCCCGTTGGTGAGCCGCGATTGGAACTCGCGCGCGGGCTTGGTCAGCGAGCGCACGGCAAACTAGGCACGGATCCTGCTCAGGCGCAGCGGGGAGACAGTGACGCTTCGGGTTGCAGGGAAGCGCGCAAACCCTCGGGGGTCATTCCGAGGCACAGCTTAGTGGGAGAAGCCGGGGTTCTGCGAGGTTGAGTCCGAACAGGAAAGCTGTCCTCGATCGCGGCCACGGAGTGTCTCCGCCGAGGACGTCAAAGGTATTGCGCCCGGTCGACCGCAAGAGTGAGGGACCCATGTATCAACGCCATCGCAGCTCCGGGCCGGGCGCGGTCGCGGGGCGGATCCTCGCCGTCCTTCTTCTCCTGGCCATCGCGGGGGGCGCCCGCGGCGAGGCGCCGCTGCTCACGGCGGATATCGTCCGCTTCCTGCGGGCGGGCATAAGCGAGCGAACCATCCTGGCCGAGCTTAAGGAGCGGGGCTTTGCGGAGCTCCTCGACTGGCCGCGTGAAGCCGCCATCCGCGAGGCGGGTGCCAGCGAGACGCTCGTGGTGGCCTTGCGCCGTGCCGCCCCAACAGATAGCGCTCCGACGCCGGCTCCCACATCACCAACACCCTCCGGAGCGAGCCCCCCGCCGGGCACGGCCGCGGGCCGCGGCGAGCCCACCTTCGCTGCCGTAACCCGCACCGTGCGCGTGCCCGTCTCGGTCCTCGACAAGAACGGAGAGCCCCTGATGGGGCTACGCAGCGCGGACTTCCGGGTCTCGGAGGAGGGAAGGCGGCAGGAGGTCACGCTCTTCAGCGGCGAGCGGCGGCCCTTGCGAGTCGCGGTGGCCCTCGACACCAGCGGGAGCATGGAGAGCAAGATGGGCCAGGTGGAGGCTGCTCTGAAGCACTTCATCGATCTCCTCGAGCCGGCGGACGAGATTCTGGTGATCACTTTCAACAGTGAGGTCCATGTAGTCCAGGACTTCACATCCGACCGGGATCTTCTGGGGAGCGTCCTGGACAGGATGGAGGCCGGCGGAGGCACAGCGCTCTACGATGCCGCTTACACGGCGATCCAGCGCGTGGCGAAGGGTCCCGCGGAGAGCAAGGCGGTTGTTCTCGTGACCGACGGCGTGGACACGGCGAGCTCCACGTCCTTCGAGACGCTGCTTGAGCTCGCCCGCCGGTCGGAAGTGCCCGTCTTCTCGATCGGCCTCGACAGCGGTACCCAGCTGAAGGACCAGTCGCACATGCGGGGCCGGTCCGGCTCTGGGGGGCCGGGTCGAGGCTGGCCGGGAGGGGGTGGGCGCTGGCCGGGGGGTGGCGGCCGAGGTGGCGGGCAGGGAGGTCCGAGGAGACCGAGGGAGGGCTTCGACGCCCGCCCGCTCGTTGCCCTCGCCGACGAGACCGGCGGCCGGGCCGAGATTCTTAAGGGCGCCGAACACTACACCCCCGAAAGTGACCTGCCCGGAACCGGGCGGCTCAAGGGAGCGGTCGAGACCATCGCGATCACCCTGCGGCATCGGTACCTGCTCGGCTACGAGCCTCCGGAGGGAAAGAGCGGCTGGCGAACCATTAGGGTCGAGGTCGATGGGCACGCTGCCGTTGCGCGGGCGCGCAAGGGCTACTACGCGGGGGGCTGACGCACGGCCGCGAGAGACTCTCTAACCTC
>DATMQU010000226.1:0-12147 GCA_035566715.1 Vicinamibacteria bacterium | reverse complement strand
CGGTTGCGCGGGCGGACGGGGCAGGATGCACTGGAGCATGACCACGTCGGCCTCGCCAGGCGTGCCCAGCCAGACGATGTCGCCGTTGCGCAGGGCTACGGGCTCGCTGACGCGGCTGTCGTTCACGTGGACCCCGCGGGGGCTGCCCACATCGTGGATAGTGACGCCCTTCGCATCGATGTCCAGACGGGCGTGGAGGGGGCTCACCCCGGGGAGGACCAGCTGGAAGTCGGACGAAGGATCGGAGCCCACCGAAACGCTCGGGGTTCCCTCGTCGAGGACGAACCGCGTGCCGGCGAGCGGACCACCAAGGACGGTCAGGGACGGTCGCTTGTGATCCGCCATCTCTTTATCCTCGCTCCCTCACGGGAGACGATTCTCTGTCCGGAATGCCTCTAGATTCTAGTGTTTGGCACCGATGGGGGTCAAGCGAGGCTGGTGACGGTGGCATCCGGTTTGCCTGATCGCCAATTCCGGGCCGAGGGCACGGAGCCTATAGCGATCAGAGACTTGGGGACGCGCGTGTCGTTCGGCGCATCGCCAGAGCCGACAGGGCCACGTAGGTGAGGGCGTTGGCGGGGATCTGCCAGTTGAAGTCCACCAGGGCGTGAAACCCCAGCGCGAGGAGCGCACCCAGGATCCCGGCGTCGAGGGGCGTGCGGGAGGCCGCGCGCGCGGCCGCCCGAAAGAGGATCACGAGGAGGCCGGCCACGAGCGCGCTCCCCACCAGCCCCAGGTCGAGGAGGACCTGGAGGTAGTCGTTGTGGGCCTCGCCGATGAAGAGCATCCGCCAGATCGTCTGGTAGTGGAGGTAGGCGGTTCCAAAGGCGTTGAAGCCCACCCCCAAGACGGGGAAGCGCGGGATCATCCGAGCCATGTCCTTCCAGAGAACGAGCCGGCTCGCTTCGAGACCGCGCCTCTCGAAGCCCTCGATCACTCCTCCGAGGCCGATCCAGGCTAGACCCAGGATCGCGATGGCGGCGATCACGATCACAGCCTGGCGGCGGTGGCGGAAGGCGAGGGGCAGCGCAGCCGCGGAGACGGCAAAGGCCACAACACCGCCCCGCGACTGCGAGGCGAGGAGGCCCACGACCAGGAGCATCGCGACCGTGGCCCGGCGGATGGCGGCGCTCCCCTCGGGACCGCCCAGGGCCAGCCAGCCCACACGCCGCCGCCGCCAGGCCCTCCCCAGCGCCTGGAAGGCCTCGACCGCGAATGCCAGGGCGAGGGGTAGCGCCATCACAAGGTAGCCGGCGAAGTGGTTCTGGTTGACGTAGGGGCCGAAGACGGCGTAGTCGTGGGTGGGCTTCCAAAGTCCGTAGATGGCGGTGGTGCCCGACGCCGCCTGGAGGAGAGCCACCACGGTCATGAGGACCCCGGTGCCCACCACCACCTCCGCCAGGCGGCGGCGCCAGCGCTCCTCCCCGAACTCCCGGAAGACGGCGCCGAAGAACAGGCTGAAGGCGGCCAGGAACGCGAGCCCCCGCCAGGTGTCGGGCGGGCTCACCGACACCGGCCGCCAGGCGGTCAGGGGTGGCATGAGGAGAGTGTCGTTGTAGAAGGAGTAAGAGCCCGGGCTCACCAGCCGCAGAAGAAGGGGAGGAAGGGGAACGAGCTGAACCAGGACCAGGAGATGAAGGGCCAGGAGCAGGCGCCGGGCGGGCACGGGGGGCACATCGGCCCCGAGCGAGCGGGCCCAGTGGCCGCGGGCCCAGGAGAGGAGGCCGCCCGCCCCGGAGAGCACGAGGAGGGGGATGAACGCCGGCTCGTGCACGGAGCCGAAGGCGAGGGGCGCGGCCGTCAGGAGTGCAAGGAGGAGGACGCGCAGGCCATCACCCGCTCGGTCGGGGATGGGCCCGCTCATGGGGGCAGGCGCTCGACCCTCAACACGCTCCCCCGGGCGTCGTACACGATGCGTCGATCCGGACGGCCGGTGCCCTTTGTGTCCAGCTCCTCGCTCCGGAGTCGTCCGCCCTCCCAGGTCTGCCAGCGGTCGATCCGCCCGTCTCGGTCGGAGTCGATTTCCACCTTCACCACCTGCCCGTCTCGCAGGATCTCGACCCGGTCCACCTTGCCGTCGCCATCCTCGTCGTACTCGATGCGCGACGGCCGGCCCTGGGGCCCGGGGAAGGTCCAGACGTCGGGCTTCTGGCGCCCCCGCCGCGACCTTCCCACCTTCTCGAGGACGCCCTTGGCGTCGTAGTACTCCCAGCGGTCGATCCAGCCGTCAAAGTCCTCGTCCACCTCCACGAGCCCGATCTGGCCGGAGGCGTCGTAGTGCACGATGTAGTCGCCGCGACCGTCCCCGTTGCTGTCGTACTCGATGCGATCAAGGCGCCCCATGGTGTCGTAGAAGGCTTTGTAGCGGCCGCGGTCGAGCAGGTAGAACTCGCGGTTGCCCTGTTTGACCATGGGCAGGGGGGCGGGCGGCATCCCCCCCAGGCCGCCGCAGGCCCGGTCGGTGCAGGCCCCGGCGAGGAGCGCAAGGGCCAGGATGGGCACGCGCGGGGCGGCCTTCATGCGATGGAAGAGCGTAGCACGAAGTCGCCGGCGCGCCCGGTCTCGGGCGCCGGCCGGGGGGCTACAGCGGGTAGCCGCCCACCCTGTCGATGGCGGCCTCCGCCACCAGTCGGCGGAGCGCCACCGTGTTCACGGCGTCGCGGCGCGTGAAGCGCTTGAGCGCGGCCAGGTACGTGCGCAGCATGTCGCCCTCGCCCACCGCGGCCAGGATCTTCCGCGCCCCGGCCTCGATCTTGTCCAGGGCGTCCTGGGCGAAGCAGCGGACGGCGGCCTCCCAGAGGCGCGTCTTCTCCTCGCCCTGGGCCTTGGCCCGCTTCTGGGCTCGGATCACCGCGCTCTCCAGGGCGTAGGTCTCCATGGCCAGGTCCGCGAAATGGCCCAGGATCTCCTGCTCGTCGGTCAGGGCCTGCTCGTACTTCTGCACGGCCAGGCCCAGGCACATGAGGGACGTCTTCTTCGCCCCCTGCACCATCCTCGCCTCCGCGGCCAGGAAGCCGTCGTCGGCGACGGGCGCTGCTGGCCCGCCCGTCAGCTCCCCCATGAGGGCCATGGCCTTCTGGAAGAGCGGCAGGTCGCCCTTCATGGCCTTGCGGATGAGGCGCCCGGGCACGAGCAGGCGGTTGATCTCGTTGGTCCCTTCGAAGATGCGGTTCACGCGCGCATCGCGCCAGAAGCGCTGCGCCGGGTAGTCCTCCACGTAGCCCGCTCCCCCGTAGATCTGGACGGTCTCGTCGACCACGTAGTCCAGCATCTCCGAGGACCAAACCTTGACCATGGAGCACTCCACGTCGTACTCCTCGATGCGCTTCAGGGCCTCCGCGCTGTCGTTCAGGCCCACGGCCTGGAGGTTGCGGTCGATGAGGCCCGCCGTGCGGTAGACCATGGATTCCGAGACGTAGACCAGGATCGACATCTGGGCGATCTTCTCGCGCACGAGCCCGAAGTCGGTGATGGGATGGCCAAAGGCCTGGCGCGACTTGCCGTACTCGACAGCGTTCTTGAGGGCGAGCTTGGCCCCCCCCGTCACTCCCGCCCCCAGCTTGAAGCGGCCGATGTTGAGGATGTTGAAGGCGATCTTGTGGCCCTTGCCGATCTCCCCCAGGAGGTTCTCTTTGGGGATTTGGGCGTCCTGAAGGATCAGGGGCCGGGTGCTCGAGCCCTTGATGCCTGTCTTCTTCTCCTCCGCCCCCAGGCTCACGCCCGGGCTCCCCTTCTCGATGATGAAGGCGGTGAAGTGCTCGCCGTCCACCTTGGCGAAGGTGATGTAGACGTCGGCGAAGCCGGCGTTGGTGAGCCACATCTTCTCGCCGTTCAGGACCCAGTGCTTCCCGTCCTGGGAGAGCACGGCCCGGGCCTTGGCGTTCATGGCGTCGCTGGCGGAGGAGGACTCGGAGAGCGAATAGGAGCTGATCCACTCCCCGGAGGCGAGCTTGGGCAGGAACTTCTTCTTCTGCGCCTCGCTCCCGAAATACACGATGGGGAGGGTCCCGATCCCGGTGTGACCCATGAAGGAGACCGCGAAGCTGCCGTCCCGGGCCGATTTCTCCGAGACCAGGCAGCCCGAGACCTTGTCCAGGCCCAGACCGCCGTACTCCTCGGGGATCTCGATGCCGAGCAGGCCCAGCTCGCCCGCCTTCTTCAGGAGCGCGCGGGTGGTCTCGTACTTCAGGGCCAGGATCTCCTCCAGGCGGGGGGCCATCTCCTTTTCCATGAACTCGGTCGCGGTCTCCCCGATCATGCGCTGCTCATCCGTGAAGTCCTCGGGCGTGAAGACCTCCTCCGGGGCCCGGTCCTCTATCAAGAAGCTTCCGCCCTTGGCGGCCACGACGGGGACTTTGGTATCGGTAGCCATACCTTGTCTTCCTTCCTCGGTTCAGAGTCGCTCGAAGATCCCGGCCGCGCCCATGCCCCCGCCCACGCACATGGTCACGAGGCCGTAGCCGGCCCTCCTCCGCTGCATCTCGGCCAGGATCTGGGCGGTGAGCTTGGCCCCCGTGCACCCCAGGGGATGGCCCAGGGCCACCGCCCCTCCGTTGACGTTGACCCGCGCGGGATCGAGACCGGCGGCCTCGATCACGGCCAGGGCCTGGCAGGCGAAGGCCTCGTTCAGCTCCACGAGGTCGATGTCCGCGAGCTTGAGCCCGGCCTGGCGGAGCGCCTTGGGGATCGCTTCCACGGGCCCGATGCCCATGATCTCCGGCGGCACCCCCGCCACCGCGTAGGCCCGGAGGCGCGCCAAGGGCTTGAGTCCCAGCTCCTTCGCGCGCGCTTCCGACATCACGACCGTGGCCGCCGCCCCGTCCGACATCTGGGAGGAGTTGCCGGCGGTGACGATGCCGTCCGCGGCGAAGGCGGGCTTGAGCTTGGCGAGGGCGGGGAGGTCGGTGTCCGGGCGGGGACCCTCGTCGGTGTCGAAGTCGACGCTCTGGGGCCGGTCGCCGTTCGCCCCCGGGAGGGTCACGGAAAGGGGCACGATCTCGTCCTTGAACCTGCCGGCGGCGATGGCGGCCAGGGCCTTCCGGTGGGAGGCAAGGGAGAAGACGTCGGAGCGTTCGCGGTCGATCCCGTACTTCCGGGCCAGGAGCTCCGCGGTCAGGCCCATGCCCAGGTAGCTGTCCGGGTAGCGCTCGAGGAGGACGGGGTTGGGGGCGATCTTGTGGCCGCCCATGGGGACGAGGCTCATGGACTCCGTTCCCCCCGCCACCACCACCTCCGCCGCGCCGCTCTCGATCTCCTGGGCGGCGAGAGCGATGGCCTGCAGCCCGGAGGAGCAGAACCGGTTCACGGTCATGGCCCCCGCCGTATAGGGGATGCCCGCGAGCAGGCTGGCCTGGCGCGCCACGTTCATCCCCTGCTCGGCCTCGGGCATGGCGCAGCCCAGGATCACGTCCTCCACCATGGCCGGCTTCACCGCGGGCAGGCGCGAGAGGGCTTCCCGGATGGCAGCCGCGGCCAGGTCGTCGGGCCGGGTCTGGCGCAGGGTGCCCCGGCCGGCCTTGCCCACCGCCGTGCGCACGCTGCTCACGATCACCGCATCAGGCATTGACATGACCTTTCATTCAGTTACGAAGCGGCTTGCCTTCCTTCAGCATGTGCTGGATCCGCTCCCGGGTCTTCTGGGTGCCGAGGAGGGACAGGAAGGCCTCGCGCTCGAGGTCCAAGAAGTGCTGCTCGCTCGCCACCCCGGGCGCGCGGTCGCCCCCGCAGAGGACGCCCGCCACGTGGGTGGCCACGAGCGCGTCGTGCTCGCTGATCTGCCCCCCACGCTGGGCGTTGTGGATCCCCATCTTGAAGGTGGCCAGGGCGGGCCGCCCCAGCACGGGGACGGCGGGGCGGGGGCGCCCGGGGCGATGACCGGAGCGGACGAGGCTCCGGGCCACCTCCTTGGCGTCCGCGATCAGGCGGTCCGGGTTGGGGGAGAGGGAGTCGGCGGGGGTCAAGAACATCCGCTGCGCCTCCGCTCCCGAGGTGGAGACACGGGCGAACGCGATCTGGTCGAAGGCGCGCTTGATGAAGGGGAAGGGGTCCGCCCCCTCCACCCCGAGGCAGCGGTCGTGGGCGCGGAGGGCCAGCTCTTTGGCCCCGCCCCCGGCGGGGATCACCCCCACCCCCACCTCCACCAGGCCCATGTAGGTCTCGGCCGAGGCGCGGACCCGGGTGGCGTGCAAGGCCACCTCGCAGCCCCCGCCCAGGGTGAGGCCAAAGGGCGCCGCCACCACCGGCACCTCCGCGTACTTGAGGGCCAGGTTCGTGGCCTGGAACTGGCGGATCATCTGGTCCAGCTCGTCCCATTCCTCCTCCTGCGCGGCCAGGAGGACGAGCATGAGGTTGGCGCCCACGCTGAACTGCTCGCCCTGGTTGCCCACCACCAGGCAGTCGAAATGGGCCCGGACCTCCTTCAGGGCGGCCTGCAGCATGAGGGTGGCGTCGGCCCCCAGCGCGTTCATCTTGGAGTGGAACTCCACGAGCGCGCAGCCGTCGCCCAGGTCGAGGAGGCTGGCCCCCGGGTTCTTCTTTAGGAGCCCACCGCCCGCCCTCACCGCCCCAAGCTCGATCACCCCCGGCCGCGGGGGCAGCGGGCGGACACCCTCCGGTCCGAAGACGCTTCTGCCGCCCTCCGCGCTCTCGTAGAAGCTCCGGCGCCCCGAAGCGAGCAGGCGCTCCAGGAGGGGAGGGATCCTCCGGCCTTCTCCCCGGGCCCGCTCCACGACCGCCCCCACCCCCAGAGCGTCCAGGAGGCGGAAGGGGCCGTGGCCCCAGCCGTAGCCCCACTCCATGGCCCGGTCGATCGAGACCACATCCTCCGAGATCTCGGGCACGAGGGAGGCCGCGTAGAGTGAGGTGGAGGAGAGCACCCGCCACAAGAACGCTCCCACCGCGTCGGTGCCGGCCAGGATCTGCCGGAGGCGGGCAACGGGGTCTCCCTGGCCCAGGGCCGCGTCCAAGGAGGGGAAGCGGGCCTTCTTGCGCTCGCGGTACTCCAGCGTCTTCCAGTCCAGGGTACGGATATCGTGACCTTCTCTGCGGTAGAAGCCCCCGCCCGTCTTCTCCCCCAGCCATTTCTTCTCGACCATGGCGGAAACGAAGCCGGGCACCTTGAAGGCCTCGCGCTCGGGGTCGTGGGGGACCGCGGGGTAGAGGTTGGCCGCCACCCTCGCACAGACGTCGACCCCCGCGATGTCGGCGGTGCGGAAGGTGGCGCTCTTGCCCCGGCCGATGGCGGGGCCGGTGAGCGTGTCCACCTCCTCGATAGTGAGGTCCAGGTCCATCATGGCCTTGAGGACCACGCCAAAGCCGTAGGAGCCGATGCGGTTGCCGATGAAGTTGGGCGTGTCCTTGCAGCGCACGACACCCTTGCCCAGGACCCCCTCGCCGAAGGCCTCCATGGCGGCGAGCACGGCGGGGTCGGTCTCCGGGCCGGGGATGGTCTCGAGCAATTTCAGGTAGCGGGGAGGATTGAAGAAGTGGGTGCCCAGAAAGCGCTTCCGGAGGTCGGCGGGCAGGGGGGAGGAGATGGCCCCGATGCCGAGCCCCGAAGTGTTGGTGGTGAGGACCGAGCTCCCCGAGACCGCGGGGGCCACCCGCCCCCAGAGCTGGCGCTTGACCTCCAGGTCCTCGACCACCGCCTCCAGGATCCAGTCGGCGTCTTTGAGCTGCCCCCAATCGTCCTCGAACGTCCCGGGGCGGATCAAAGACACGTGCTCCGCGAGGTGGAGGGGGCTTGGCTTCAGCTTGTGGAGGCCATCGATGCCCTTCCGCGCGAGCGCGCTCCGCTCCCCCGCCGAGGCGGCCATGTCCAGAAGCACGACCTCGATCCCCTGGGCGACGAGGTGGGCCGCCAGCTGCGCCCCCATGGTCCCCGCCCCCAGCACGACCGTCTTCCTTATATGGGTCCTCACGCTTGCTTCCCGCTAGGCGGTCGCCTGGTACATCCGGTCGATGGCGGCCTTGTACTTCTCCTCCACCACCCGGCGCTTGACCTTCAAGGTCGGGGTCAGCTCTCCCGCCTCCAGGCTGAACTCCCGGGTGAGGAGCGACACCTTCTTGATCTTCTCGAAGGGGGCGAGGTCCTTGGACAGCTCCGCGATCAGCCCCTCGTAGTGGCCCAGCACCTGGGCGTTCCCCACCAGCTCCTCGCGGCTCTTGCAGGCGATCCCCTTCCCGCGCGCCCACCTCTCCAGCTGCTCGAAGTTGGGGACCACGAGGGCGGAGGGGAAGTTGCGGCAGTTGCCGATCATCACGATCTCCGCGAAGAAGGGGTTGGTCTTGATCTTGTTCTCGATCGGCTGGGGGGCGATGTTCTTCCCCCCCGAGGTGACCAGGATGTCCTTCTTGCGGTCGGTGATCAGGAGGAAGCCGTCCCGGTCGAGGATCCCGATGTCGCCGGTGTGGAACCAGCCCTCCTTGTCGATGGCCTCCGCGGTGGCCTCCACCTTCTTGTAGTAGCCCTTCATCACGTGGGGGCCGCGGGTCAGGATCTCGCCGTCCTCCGCGATCTTCACCTCCACCCCTTCGACGGGGAGTCCCACCGTGCCCGGCTTGAGCCGGTCGGGGCGGTTCACGCAGATGACGGGGCTCGTCTCCGTGAGCCCGTAGCCCTCGAGGATGACCATGCCCGCCGCCCCGAAGAACTCCGCGATCTCGCGGGCGAGGGGGGCGCCCCCGGAGATGAAGACCCGCAGCCGTCCTCCCGTGCGGGCCTTGATCTTGGAGAAAACCAGCTTGTCCGCGAGGGCGAACTGGAGGCGGAGGAGAAGGCCGGGGGGCGTGCCCTCCACGGTGTGTCGGAAGACCCTCCGCCCCACCCCCATCGCCCAGCTGAAGATCCGCCGCCTCAGGGGCGGGTCCGCGGCCACCTTCTCGTTGATGCGGGCGTACATCTTTTCGTAGAGGCGGGGCACGGAGCACATGACGGTGGGCCGCACCTCGAGCATGTTCTCGGGCACCTTCTCCACACTCTCCGCGTAGGCGATGGTCGCCCCCGCGTAGAGCATGAAGTTGTGACCGGCGGTGCGCTCGAAGCTGTGGCAGAGGGGGAGGAAGGAGAGGGCGGTGTCGTAGGGGCCGAAGGAGTTGTTGAAGGCCTTGCCCGAGGCCAGCACGTTCGAGACCAGGTTGGCGTGGGTGAGCATCACCCCTTTGGGGTCGCCGGTGGTGCCGGAGGTGTAGATGAGGGTCGCGAGATCGTCGGGCTTCACCTCCGCCGCGCGCCGCCTCACCGCGTCCTTGTCCCGGGCCAGGGCGGCGCGCCCCTTGGCCCGCAGCTCCTCCAGGGAGAGCGTGCCCTCGATGGGGGCCTCGTCCATGCGTATCACGTGCCGGAGGCAGCGGGCCTGCCCGCGCACCTGCGCCACCTTTGCCGCCTGGACGGCGCTCGAGACGAAGGCCACCTTGGACTCGCTGTCGTTCAGGATGTAGAGCACCTGGGGCGGGGTGAGGGTGCAATAGACGGGGGTGTCGGTGGCGCCCGCGGTGAGGGTGGCAAGATCGGCGTAGGCCCACTCCGGCCGGTTCTCGCAGAGGATGGCCACCCGGTCGCCCTTCTCCACCCCCAGGGCCCGGAGACCCATGGAGAGCTCCTCCACCGCGGAGAGGAACTCGGCCGAGCTGATGGCTCGCCACTCTCCCCCCCGCTTGACCTTGAGGTGCTCGCTCTTCCGGTAGGTGTCCACGGAGTAGTAGAAGATGTCGCAGAGGGTCCGGAGCTCCATCATTTGCCTCCCCGCCCCGACGCCACCTCGGCCAGGGCCGGACGGACGTGGGCCACCCTTCGGGACGTCGCCGCCCCGCGAAGGAAGAGATCCACCACTGTGGCGGCCAGGGGGCCGAGATCATAGCCCTTGCCACCGATGATCCAGGAGGTCACCATCTCGTCGAGGGCGCCGAAGAAGGCCTTGGTGGCCACCTTGCGGGGAAGGTCGGAGCGCAGGCTGCCGTCGCGCTGGCCCTCCTCGATGACCTGGTTCACGAGCGCGAAGTAGTCCTGGAGCCAGGACGCGGTGAAGCGCTCCATGAACTTGACGGACTGGCGGAGCTCGACCTGGAACACCACCGCCAGGTCCCGGTTGCTGCCCAGCACCCGGAGGTGGTGCTCGGCGATGGCCCGCATGCGAGCGGGCGCGCCCGGCACCGCGCGCAGGGCCGCGCGGGCCTTCTCCAGGTGCTCGGTCATCACCTCGTCGAAGAGGCGGACGAGGATGTCCTCCTTGTTGCGGAAGTAGAGGTAGATGGTGCCGTCCGCCACCCCCGCCCGCTTGGCGATCTCCGACACCCGCGCTCCGAAATAGCCCCGCCGGGCGAAGACCTTCACCGCCGCCTGCAGGATGCGCTTGCGCTTGTCGTCCGTACGGGGCCGGGCCATGGCGCCTCGGGGGGCGGCAATAAATGAACCGCCATTCAGTATGGCCAGGGGTGGCGGGGGCTGTCAAGCCCGCCCTCTCCGGGGGCGCGCCCGCGCCCGCCCGCGGCGGGCTGGATTGCCGAGGGCGGACCGCTGCGGTAGTCTCCCTTGATCCATGGCCCGGCCCCGCGTCTTCCTCGGACTCGGCTCCAACCTGGGCGACCGCGAGGCCGCCCTCGAGCGGGCGGGCCGCCTCCTCGAGGCACGAGGCTTCACGCGCCGGGCGGAGAGCGCTCTCTACCTCACGGAGCCGGTGGGGGGCCCGCCCCAGGGCTGGTTCCTGAACGCGGTTCTGGAGGGGGAGAGCGCGCTCTCCCCCGAGGAATTGCTCGCGGCCGGCCTGGATGTGGAGCGGGCGATGGGGCGGGTGCGGGACGTCCGGCACGGCCCCCGCACCATCGACATCGACCTGCTCCTCTACGGCCAGGAGCAGCGGCGGGGGCCCGGCCTCGTCCTCCCCCACCCCCGCCTGCACGAGCGGCGGTTCGTGCTCGCGCCGCTGGCCGAGATCGCGCCCGCGGTCGTGCATCCGGTCCTGGGCAAGACCGTGCTCGAGCTTCTGCGTCTCTGCCCGGACTCCTCGGAGGTGCGGCTCCACCCGCGGCTGGAGACGCGGGCCTGATGCCCTTCCACTACATCGCCGTGGAGGGCGTGATCGGGGTGGGCAAGACCACGGTGGTGGAGAGGCTGGCGGAGCGGCTGGAGGCCACCACCACCCTCGAGGAGTGGGGACAGAATCCGTTCCTAAAGCCGTTCTACGACGGGGCCTCCGGGGCTCCCTTCCAGGTGGAGCTCTTCTTCCTCCTCTCCCGCTACCGCCAGCAGCAGGAGCTGCTGCAGCGGAACCTGTTCTCGACCGTGACCCTCTCCGACTACCTGTTCGAGAAGAGCCGGATCTTCGCCTATCTGAACCTGGAGGACAGCGAGCTCCTCATCTATGAGAAGCTCTTCGGCCTCCTCGCGGAGGGGGTGCCCCGCCCCGACCTCGTCATTTACCTCCAGGCCCCCACCGAGGTGCTGATGAAGCGCATCCGCACCCGCGGGCGGCCCGAGGAGAGCCGCCTCTCCGAAGAGTACCTGGCGGAAGTGAACCGCGCCTACAACTACTACTTCTTCCATTACAGCCAGACTCCGCTCCTCGTGGTCAACACCACGGACGTGGATTTCGACAAGCGGGCGGAGGACGTGGACGATCTCGTGCGGCAAGTCAAGAGCATGGGCAAGGGGACCCAGTACTACGTCCCCCGCGGCTCGAAAGGATGATGCGGGCGGCTTGACCTTGCCCGTCCGCTGAGTAATCCTGTTCTAGGCTTTCCATGCGGCTGGACCCCGGAACCCGACCCCGGCAGCTGAAGCTGCCCTTCGACGACACCCCCCTCTGGGACGCCCGCGCCCTGGAGGCGGCTCTCGGACGCGAGTGCGCACGATCGCTCTCCCTCACCCTCACCGAGAACCGCTCCGTGCTGCTCTCCTTTAGGCGCGCGGGGGGCGGGATCCAGCTGCGCCTGCACCGGATGTTCCTCCACGCTTCGCCCCTGGTGGTGCGCGCGCTGGCCCGCAGCCTTCGCCGCACCAGCCGCAGCGCGGACGGGGAGGTGCGGCGCTTCATGAACGACAACCTCCACCGGGTGCGGCGGACGCCGCGCGCGCTGCCGCCCCTGCAGAGCGTGGGCCGGGCGCACGATCTGAACGTGATCTACCGGCGCCTGAACGACCGCTTCTTCGCG
>DATMQU010000225.1:0-6561 GCA_035566715.1 Vicinamibacteria bacterium | reverse complement strand
AGGGTCGCGCGGGCCCCCGCCACATCCGCTTTGAGGCGGAGCGCCCGCTCGAGCGTACGGGTGGCCTCGTCGTATCTCTTCTCCTCTGCCTGCGCTTGGCCCAGCAGCACGCTGAGCTCGGGCGAATCGCCTTGCTCCTTGAGGAGCGCCGCCAAGACCGTCTCCGCCTCCGCCGCGCGGTCGCTGCGCAGCAGGGCGAGGCCGTAGGCAGACTGCAAGGATCCGTCCGTCCTGCGCTCGGGGTCGTCTTGCAGCAGGGCCGCCGCCTTGGCCCAGGCCTCGGTGTTGAGCCAGGACATCGCCAGCATGCGCTTCAAGCCCGGGTCCTCCGGGCTGGCGGCCACGGCGCGGGTCAGGGGTCCGGTGGCCTTGTCGAATTGCCGGGCGTTGAAGTAGGCCACACCCAGCGACGACTGGACCTGGGGGAAGTCAGGCTCGACCTCCGCCGCCCTCTTGAAGAACTCGGCCGCGGGCGCGAAGCGCTGGCTCTGGGCCTGCAGAACACCCAGGTTGAAATACGCGCGCGCCAGGCTCCCCCTGACCCGCGCCCTCAGCGCCGCCCGTTGCCCGGGTGGCAGAGCGGAGAGCGGAGAGGTCTCGTTCTGGGAGTCGAGGGCGGCGGCAAACGAGCCCCTGGCCGCCGCCTCCCCTCCGGACGCGTTCGTCCCCTGGGTGATGCGGCTGGCCTCGGCCAGGTGGGCGGCCGCTTCCTGCGCCGATCCCAGCTTTCTGAGGGCCAAGCCGAGCTGGTAGTGAATCTGCGCAAGCTCGGCCGCGCTGGCCCCCTGCTCTTGGGCGAGCTCGAGCGCCCGCCGCGACGAGGACGCGGCCTCCCCCGGCCGCTCGAGGGCGAGCTGGCAGCGCCCGAGATGGTAGACAAAAGCAGCGAGCGCCTCCTCCCCGACCGCGGCCTCCAAGGCCGACAACGCCTCCGCCGGCCGCCCCGCCTCCAGGAGCGCGGTGCCCAGTTGATCGTTCGTGAGCGCGTCGTGCGGGGTGTTCTTGAGCTCCTCCCGAAACTCGGCTGCCGCTCTCTCCGACCGATCCGGGCCGGTTCCCGCATCCGCCAAGGTCACCATGCCCAGGTAGTAGTGGGCGCGATGCACGCTCGGGTCCTGATCGAGGGCCGCCTTGAGCTCAGAGCGCGCGCGCTCGTACTCGCCGGCGTCGCGGTAGGCGCGGCCCACGAGAACACGGGTCTGCGGAATCGGCCGGGCCCGCACGACTCGCGCGAAGAGGAGGGCGGCGGCGTCCACTTTCTTCAGCCACAGGTACTCGGTGGCGAGCACGAAGGCCTGCTCCGGGTCGTCGGAGGCCGCCGAGCTGGCCGCGTCCAGCATCTTCAGGGCCTGCTCGACCTGCCCGTCGGCGGTAAGGGCCTTGGCGAGGAGGCGGAGGGTCTCCACGTCCTTGGTGCCTTTACCCGCGAGTTCCGTCAGGATCTGCACGGCGGGCGCGGTCTCCCCCAGCTGGAGCTGGGCGGTGGCCAACGACCGGAGCGCGGGCGGGGTCTCGACCGCGAAGAGCGCGGCGTTGCGGACCGCCTCCCTTCCCTCCCCGGAGCGTCTCTCGGCCCTATCCAGCTCGCCCGTCAGCAGCCAGCCCTCGAAGAGGGCCTCGCGGTAGTGTCTATCCGCGGAGGGAAGGTCGCGCCGCTGCAAGCTCTCCTCTGCGGAGGCGATCGCGAACTCGAGAGCCGCGGCGGGGCCCGTTCCCGTCTGGGCCACCACCTTCGAGGCTATGAGGCAACTCAGGAGAATGCCCGCCAGGAGGCGGCGAGGTTGCGGCCCGCGACAACTTCCGGACATTGGGATGCCATTTTAGTCCGGGTGCACGGTACCGGAGAAGCGCGTGCGGCGTCGTCGGTTGACAGGGTCGCTTTGCGGGCGCTAGCCTCGCCTTCACGTGCGGCCCGCCACTCAAGTCCTCTTGGTCGCTCTCCTGGTCGGAGTCGCGGCCTGGGCCGCTCCCCCTCTGACGTTCGATCCGATCGTCTTCGAGGAGGTCGCGGCGAAGCGCGGCGTGCGGTTCGTCACCAACTCAGGCCGAACGCAGCGCAAGCACCAGCCGGAGACGATGGTGGCCGGGGTCGCCCTGCTCGACTACAACAACGACGGCTGGCTCGACATCTACGTCGTCAACGGCGCGAACATGACCAGCCTGGAGAAGACAGGGCCGGAGCACTGGAACCGCCTCTACCGGAACAACGGCGACGGTACTTTCACGGACGTTACCGAGGCCGCGGGGGTGGCGGGCCGGGGCTACGACCTCGGAGTGGCGACCGGAGACTACGACAACGACGGCTACACCGACATCTTCGTGGCCGGCTTGCGGAGGAACACCCTCTTCCATAACAACGGAAACGGGACATTCACGGATGTCACCGAGGCGGCGGGCCTGGCGCAGCCCGATCCCAAGTACGGCCGGCTCTGGGCGGTCGCCGCCGCCTTCGTCGACTACGACCACGACGGCTGGCTAGACCTCTTCGTCTCCAACTACTGCGCCTGGGACCCGGCGCACGAGCCCCTATGCGGCAGGCCCGAATCCCCCGACTACTGCCACCCGAAGGAGTATCAGGGCCTTCCGAACTCGCTCTTCCACAACAACCGGAACGGGACCTTCACCGACGTCTCGGTCCCCTCCGGCATCCGCGCCCACATCGGCAAGGGGATGGGCATCGGCGTGGCCGACTTCGACGACGACGGTTGGATGGACTTGTTCGTGGCCAACGATACCCTGCCCGCCTTCCTGTTCATGAACAACCGCAACGGCACCTTCACGGAGTCCGCCTTCGAGCGGGGGGTGGCCTTGACCGAACGCGCGGAGCCCGTCTCCGGCATGGGGGCGGACGCCCGCGACGTCGACAACGACGGCCGGCCCGACATCTTTGAGACCGCGCTCTCGAACGAGACCTTCCCTCTCTTCAAGAACCAGGGGGGGGCGCTCTTCGAGGAGGTCACGGCCCGCTCTGGAATCGCCACCCTGTCGCGCGCGCGTTCCGGGTGGGGCAACGGCATCGTCGACCTCAACAACGATGGCTGGAAGGACCTGTTCGTGGCCTGCGCCGATGTCATGGACCCGGGCGGCAACTTCCGCGAGCGGGTGCCCATGGCCAACGCCCTCTTCGTCAACCTCAAGGATGGCCGCTTCGCGGACGCGAGCGCCGGGGCGGGCGAGCAGTTCGCGCGCAAAGCGGTCCACCGGGGTGCCGCCTTCGGCGACATCGATAACGACGGACGCGTCGACGTCGTCGTCACCTCCCTCGACGGCGCGCTCGAGCTGTGGCACAACGTCTCCCCCGCGCCCAACCACTGGCTGTTGATCAAGACCGTGGGCACCAAGAGCAACCGCGACGGCATGGGCGCCAAGATCAAAGTCGTGACCGCCTCCGGGGCCCAGTACAACCACGTCAACACCGCGGTGGGTTACGGCAGCGCCTCCGACCGCCGGGTTCATTTCGGGCTGGGCCCGGACCGCGTGGTCTCGGAGCTGACCATCGCGTGGCCGTCGGGGAGAGTGCAGACCCTGAAGCAGGTGCCGGCCGACCAGATCCTCTCCGTGCGCGAGCCCGAGTAGGCGCTCCCGGCCGGGCCCCCGGTATCCTTTCTCCTCCGCCCCTTAGGGGGCGCTGCCGGGACGCTTGTCCTTGAGCTGGCGGTAGATCGCGAATTCCTGCTCTGCGAGCCCGCTCCGCCCCAGCGTCTGGTAGGCCCGTCCCAATTGGTAGTGGATTTTGGCATCCTCGGGGGCGACCTTAGCCGCGGCCTCCAGGTGCTGCACGGCCTCGGGTGCCGCTCCCTCCGCGAGCAGGATTTTGCCCAGCAGATAGCGCGCGTCGGCATAATCGGGGTTCGCCTTCAGCAGGCCGCGCAGGATCGAGATCGCCGCCTGTGGCCGCTGCAGCGATTCAAGCACGACCGCGAGATTCTGCTGCGACAGCAGGTCTCCGGGGTGTCCCGCCAACTCCGCACGGAGGGCCTGCTCGGCCTCCGCGAGCCGTCCCTGCTTCAAGTAGATGACGCCGAGGGTTCCGTTCGCCTCCGCCACGTCGGCCTTGAGCCGGAGCGCCCGTTTCAGAGCCTCGATGGCGGACTCGAAGTCCCCCATCTGAGCGTGGGCCTTGCCCAACAAGACGCTGAGCTCAGCGGAGTCGCCGTGCTGCGCGAGGAGGCGCGAGAAGATCCGCTCGGCCTCCGACGTGCGATTGCTCTTGGAGAGGGCGAGACCGTAGGCGAACTGCAGGGAGGGGTTCGTGGCGAGCTCCGGATCGTCCCCCAGCAGCTCCGCGGCCTTGTCGTACTTTTCGGCGTTCAGCCAGGCCATGGCCAGCATTCGCTTGAGGCCGGCGTCTTTTGGACTGCCGGCGAGGGCACGCGTGAGAGGCCCCGTGGCCTTGTCGAACTGGCCCGCGTTGAAGTAGGCGACGCCCAGTGAGTACTGGACCCGGGGGAAGGCGGGGTCGACCAAGGCTGCCTTCTCGAAGAGGGCGGCGGCCTCGGTGAAGTGGTCGCTCTGCACCTGCATCACGCCCAGGTTGAGGTACGAGCGGGCGAGCCCGGCCGTCACGCGGCCCTTCAGCGCACCCCGCTCCGATGAGGAAAGCCCCGCCAAGGGAGAAGCCTCAATCACGGGCGCGACGGAGTCTCGGGCTGCGGGGTCGGGGGCGTCCGCCTGGTAGCGGGCCAGCTGCTCACGCGCTGCCTCGGAGCCCTGGGCGGACAGGCGCTCGGACTCCGCGAAATGCGTGGCGGCTTCCTGCGCCTGGCCGAGCCTGCGGAGAGCCTGGCCCAGCTGGTTGTGGATCACCCGGAGCTGGTCCGCGCCGGCCCCCTGCCGCTCCACGAGTTCGAGCGCGCGCTTCAGGGAGGCGACCGCCTCCGCCCGGCGGTCCACCCCGAGCTGCGCACGGCCGAGATAGTAGAGGGTCCGCGCCTGGGGCGAGTCGGAACGGGCCGCGATCTCCAGGGGAGCCAGGGCTTCCTCGAACTGCTGGGTGTCGACCAAGGCGATCCCCAACTCCAGGTTGGCCAGGGGATCCTGGGGTTGAAGCTTCAACTCCGCCTGGAACTCCGGTATCGCCTCTTCCAGCCCGGCCATCCCCTTCTCCTTGACGATCATGTTCCCGAGGTAGTAATGGGCGCGGCGCACGCGCGGGTCCTGCTTCAAGGCCGCCCGCAGCTCGGCGCGGGCCCGCTCGTGATCGCCGAAATCGCGGTAAGTTCGGCCGATGAGGACGTGGGTCTGGGGGAGCGGCCGGGCCTCGACAATCAATGCGAAGAGGCGCGCGGCAAGCTCGGGCTTCTTGAGGCCCAGGTACGCGCTGGCCTCCGCAAAGGCCAGCTCCAGATCGTTGGGAGCGGCTGCCCGCGCCTCTTCGAGCTCGCGCACCGCTTGGTCGGGCTGCCCGTTGGCCACGAGCGCTTGCGCGAGCAGACGGCGGGTCTGGATGTCTTGGGGATTCTTCCTCGCCAGGCGCGTCAAGATCTCGGCGGCCCGGGCCGCCTCGCCCATTTGGAGCTGGACGAGGGCGAGGCCCTGGAGCGCGGACCGGTCCTCGACGGCGTATGTCGACGCGCTCTGGAAGGCCTCCTGCGCCTGCGGCAGGCGGCCCTCGATCCTCTCCAGTGTTCCCATCAGCAGCCAGCCCTCGAATAGGGCGGAGCGATAGTGGCTCTCGGCGGTGCGCAGGTCACCCTTGTGCAGGCTGGCCTCGGCGGTGGAGATGGCCCGTTCGAGAGCCATCGCGGGATCCGATCCCGCCTCGGCGGAGGCGCGGCAGCAGAGGATGCTGCCCAGGAGGAGGCCAGTGATCCACGGTCGAGCGCGCACCCCGCGCAATCGTCTCCGCACCGCGGCTTGATATTACCGCAGAGGGCGCCACGCGAAAGATGGTGCTCGCTCTCCCGATTCGGTGATGTCGAGGCTGGTCCGAGTCTCTTTTCTTGGCTGGCGCCCCTCGCGGTGCAGGTTGATCCCACTCCGACGGGTCGTATAGATTCTTCGTACTCTCGTATCCCTTGCTCTGAGTGATTGCGAATCGGGGGTGTTAGCGGGTTTCGGAGCCTTGGATTAGATCCATTTTTTTGGAAGCGAGGGCTGCGCTCTGGGAGTGAGTTCGGCCCTTAAAAATTGCGCCTAAAAAATGCTTGACAAAACGCGGACCTCTGGCAAACTCGCTCAAACTTGGTTCTTAAAGAAGTTTAACTAACCACGTCGGAGGCGGATTCCATGCGGAAACGGTGGTTGCTGTTGGCTGCGTCGCTCGTGATGTTGGCGGTACCCGCGTTCGCCCAGAAGTTCACGGCGTCGATTCGTGGAACGGTGACGGACCCGAGCAGTGCTGTGATCGCTGGAGCGAAGGTAACGGTGACCAACGAGGACACCGGCCTCACCCGGACGGTCACCACGAACTCCGCCGGAGGATACGTCTTCCCGGAGTTGCCGGTGGGAAGCTACAGGATCGCGGTCGAGGCCGCGGGGTTCACTTCCGCCACGCGCGCCAAGATCGGGCTCAACGTCGCCGATGTTCGCGCGGTGGATGTCCAGCTCACCACGGGCCCG
>DATMQU010000224.1:0-11621 GCA_035566715.1 Vicinamibacteria bacterium | reverse complement strand
GCCTGCCCCGTCCAGCGCCCCCTTGCGCCGGGTGAGGTCGCGCGCCTTGCGCGCGGCCTCCCGCGCCCGGGAGGCCTCCAGGACCTTGAGCACGATGCGCTTCGCCTCCGGCGGGCGTTCCTCGAGGTAGGCCCCCAGCTTCTCGTTCAGAAGGCTCTCGACGATCCCCTTGACCTCGGAGTTGCCCAGCTTGCCCTTGGTCTGGCCCTCGAACTGAGGGTTCGGGACCTTCACGCTGATGACCGCGCACAGGCCCTCGCGGGTGTCCTCTCCCTGGATCGGCTCCGTCATGTCCTTGGCGAGTCCGGCGGTGGTGGCGTAGCTGTTGATGGTGCGGGTGAGGGCGCTCTTGAAGCCCACGAGGTGGGTGCCCCCGTCGTGGGTGTTGATGTTGTTGGCGAAGGAGTAGATGTTCTCCGCGTAGCCGTCGTTCCACTGCAGGGCGACCTCGACCTGGACCCCCTCCCGCGTCCCTTCGATCAGGATCGGCTTCTCGTGCAGGGTGACCTTGTTGCGGTTCAGGTGCTCGACGAAGGAGGCGATGCCTCCCTGGTACTGGAAGCGGTGCTTCTTGCCGTCGCGCTCGTCCTCCAGGGTGATGAGGATGCCCCGGTTCAGGAAGGAGAGCTCGCGCAGCCGCTGGGAGAGGGTGTCGAAGCTGAAGCTCGTGGTCTCGAAGATCTGGGAGTCGGGCTTGAAGGTCACCTTGGTCCCCCGGCGGTCGGTGACGCCCGTGTTCTCGAGCGGGCCCTGGGGCACCCCCCGGCGGTAGGACTGCCGGTAGACCTTCTTCTCCCGCCAGATCTCGACCTCCAGGGTCTCGGAGAGCGCGTTCACGACCGAGATGCCGACCCCGTGGAGTCCCCCCGAGACCTTGTAGGCCTTCTTGTCGAACTTCCCTCCCGCGTGCAGCTTGGTGAACACCACCTCCGCCGCGTCCGTTCCGGCCACGGTGGGATGCGGACCCACCGGGATGCCCCGGCCGTTGTCCACCACCGTGATCGAGTTGTCGATGTGGATGGTCACCCCCACCTCGGAGCAGTGGCCGGCCAGGGCTTCGTCCACGGAGTTGTCCACGGCCTCGTACACGAGATGGTGGAGGCCGGACTCACCGGTGGAACCGATGTACATGGCGGGCCGGACGCGGACCGCCTCCAGCCCCTCCAGGACGCGGATGGCGTCCGCCCCGTAGGCCGCGGCCGCCTCTTCCTGGGCCTCCTCCGTCTTGGTCTCGTCGCTCATCTCACCCCTGACAATCCGGCCGGAAGAGCCCTCAGGCGCTCCTGACCTCGCCTCCGGCAACGTTGAAGATCCTGCCCCAAGCCTGAAGCCCCTCCGCCCAGCCCGCGTGGGCGGTGGTGATCAAGGCCTGGCCCTGCGCCGCCACCTCCTGGCAGAGGAGGCTCGCCCTCTCCTCGTCCAGCTCCGAGTCCAGGTCGTCGAGGAGGGCCACCGCGGAGCGGCCCGTCTCCGCGCGGTAGACGGCGAGGGTGGCCAGGGTCAGGGCCAAGAGGAGGCTCCGGGCCTGGCCGGAGGAGGCCGTCGCCCCCGCCTCCTCGCCATCCACGGTGAGCCGGACCTTGTCCCGGTGGGGGCCGACCAGGCTCCGGCGCGCCCGCCGCTCCTGGGGCAGCCATTCTTGAAGCTCACGGGCGAGGGCGGTGCGCTGCTCCTCCTCCCCCGCCGCGCCGTGGTCGGGGAG
This sequence comes from Vicinamibacteria bacterium, assembly GCA_035566715.1. GTDB lineage: Bacteria > Acidobacteriota > Vicinamibacteria > Fen-336 > Fen-336 > DATMML01. The sequence goes on along the minus strand of DATMQU010000224.1, from coordinate 9,919 downwards.
AAGCTCGATCCCGTAGACCTCCGCGCGCGGAGAGAACCCGCTGCGGAGCGCGGCCTGGAGACGCTCCACGTAGGCGAGGCGCCGCGCGCGCAGCCGCGCCCCCAGCTCCAAGAAGCGCTCGTTCCAAGCCGGAAGGTCACGGCTCCCCGCCTCCAGGGCCGCGTTCCGCTGGAGCATCACCCGTTCGTAGTCCCGACCCGCCTGCCGGTACGCCGGCCAGAGGGCGGAGCCCCCGCGGTCCAGGTACTGCCGCCGATCCCGCATGGATCCCCGCACGACGCGCAGGCGGTCGGTGGAGTAGACCACCACCTCCAAGCGGCCCTGGTAGGCCCGGGGCGTGACCTCCTGCCCGTCCACCCGCAGCCGGCGAGACTTCGGCTCGAGCTCGATCTCGAGCTGCGCGTCCCACCCTTCCCCCACCGCCACCCCGCGCGCTCGCGACCCCGCGGTTCCCCAGCGGATGAGGCTCGCGGTGTCCTCGGTGCGGAAGGAGCGTCCGCGCGCGAGCAGACCCACCGCCTCCAGGAGGGTGGTCTTGCCCTGCGCGTTGCGCCCCCGAAACACGTTCAAGCCCACCCCAAGCTCCAAGCGGGCCTCCCGGATGTTCCGCAGATCATGGACCTCCAGGCCCCGCACCCAGACCACACCCGCACCTCAGGCCCTCGAGAAACGGCATGTCGGAAACCAGCCATCGCGCGCTCGCACCAGGTTTCTTCGGGCGCCGGCTCAAAAACGCATGGGCATGACCACGTAGCGGTGCTCGGTGTCGCTGTCCCCGGCCGGCTTGAACACGCCCTGGCTCTCCGCGTCCTTGAGCTCGAGGGTCACCATCTCCGTGCCCGCCACCCCGAGGAAATCCAAGAGGTACTGGGCATTGAAGCCGATCTCCACCGTGTCCCCCGTGTACTCGGCGGGGAGCGACTCCCGCGCTTCTCCCAGCTCGGGGGAGGATGCGGTGAGCTCCAGCTTGCCCGTGCTCAGGGAGAGCCGCACCGCGCGGCTCCGCTCGGAGGAGAGCAGGCTCACCCGGCGGATGCCGCTCGCGAGGGCTTCCCGGTCCATCTGCACCGTCTTGTCTCCGGTGATGGCGATGACCTTCTCGTAGGCCGGGAACTGGGCGTCGATCATCTTCGAGGCCAGGGTCCGGCCCCCGGCCGCGAACACCAGGTGGTTCTCCACCTGTTGGAACGTCACCGCCTCCTCCCCCTCCAGCAGGCGCCCCAGCTCGTGGATGGCCTTCCGGGGCACCAGCACCCGGGTCTCCCCCTCCACTTTGAGCGGGGTCTTCCGGTGCGCGAAGGAGAGGCGGTGGCCGTCGGTGGCCACCATCCCCACCCCGTCCTTGCTGAGCACGAGGAGGGCCCCCGCCAGGTAGTAACGGGCGTCCTCGGCGGTGATGGCGAAAGCGGTGCGGTCGACGAGGCTGCGCACGACCGCGGCCGGGATCGAGACCCCCTTCCCGGCCTTGGCCTCGGGCAAGGACGGGAAGTCCTCCAGGGGCAGCCCCGCCATCTTGAAGGTCACCCGATCGCAGACCACCGTGGCCCAGGAGTCCGGTAACACCGTGAGGTGCACCTCGGCCTCGGGCAGGGAGCGGGCGATCTCGTAGAGTTTCTTGGCCCCGAGGGTGATCGCCCCCTCCGCCACCACCTTGACCGCGCACCCGCAGCGGAGGGAGACGTCAAGGTCGGTGGCGGAGATCCTCACCTCCGCCCCCCGGGCTTCGAAGAGGACGTTGGAGAGGATGGGAATCGAGTTCTTGCGCTCCACGATCCCCTGCACCAGGTGGAGCTCCTTCACGAGGTCGTTCTTGCCGACGATGATCTCCATGCTGTTTACCCTATCGTCCTTAACTCATAGAGCAGTGATATCTGTTGTTTAAAGAGAACAGTGTACAAACGTGGATCGCGGGCCAAGCCTTTTCCACCCCGGGACTTGCCGTGTGCATGGAGTTGTGCAGGAAGAGGCAAGAGTTCCCTCCCTTCTGCGGATCGCGCGCGGTGCGGACCGAAGGAGGGGGGCCGGCGGCGGGGCGGCTCGTGGAAAACCCCGCTAACTTCATCGAAAGGCTTGCACGTAGCTGTTGATAAGCCTGTCAAACTCCGGGTCCCGCTTACGCAGGCCGTCGATCTTTCGGACGGAGTGAATGACGGTGGAGTGGTGCTTGCCCCCGAACTCCTTCCCGATCATGGGCAGGGAAGCGTCGGTCAAGGCCTTGGTCAGGTACATGGCGATCTGGCGGGGCACGGCCACGGCCTTGGCGTTGTTCTTGGCCTTGAGCTCGGTGAGCTTGACGTTGTAGCGGTCGGCCACGAATTTCTGGATCATCTCGATGGTGATCGGCTTGTCCTCGGTGTGGAGGAGGTCGCGCAGCACCTCCTGGGCCAGGGGCAAGTCGATGTCGCGGCCGGTCAGGCTGGCGTAGGCGATGAGGCGGATCAGGCTCCCCTCCAGCTCCCGGATGTTCGTGCGCACTTTGCTCGCGATGAAGAGGGCCACGTTGTCCGAGATCTCCACCCGCTCCGCCTCCGCCTTCTTGCGCAGGATCGCCACCTTGGTCTCGATGTCGGGGGCTTGGATGTCTGCGATGAGGCCCCACTCGAAGCGGCTGTGGAGCCGCTCCTCCAGCGTCGGGATCTGGCGGGGCGGACAGTCGGAGGAGATCACGATCTGCTTCTGGGCGTCGTGGAGGGCGTTGAAGATGTGGAAGAACTCCTCCTGGGTGCGGTCCTTGCCCGCGATGAACTGAATGTCGTCCACGAGCAGCACGTCGATGGCCCGATACTTCTGGCGGAAGGCGGGCAGGCGGTCGAAGCGGATGGCGTTGATCATCTCGTTGATGAAACGGTCGGAGGAGATGTAGCAGAGGTTGAGCCGCCGCTGCCGGGCCTGGATGTAGTGGCCGATGGCGTGCATGAGGTGGGTCTTGCCGAGGCCCACCCCGCCGTAGATGAAGAGCGGGTTGTAGGACTTGGAGGGGATCTCCGCCACCGCGCGCGCGGCCGCGTGCGCGAACTGGTTGGAGGACCCCACGACGAAGCTCTCGAAGGTGTACTTGGGGTTTAAGGCGAAGGGGATGTCCCGCGCGGCCCCCGTGCTGCCCTCCGCGGGAGCGGCCTCGGGGGCGTCCTCGAACACGACCTGGACGTCAGCCCGGCCGAGATCGTGGAGCGCCTCTGCGATGACGGCCTGGTAGTTCTTGTTCAGCCATTCCTTGAACTGGGAGTTGGGCACCCCGATCATCAGGCGGGAGCCCTGTTGAAAGAGGAAGCTCGTGGGCCGGAACCAGGTGGCAAAGCTGTGGCGGTTCACCTTGGCTTCGACCTTGGCCAGCACGTCGTCCCAGAGGCTCACGGCTTAACACACCCAACCCTGGACGGGCCTGTGGCGACGCGAACCAGGTTCCAAAGGATGACAGCTCACTGTTGATATAAGGCCTTTTGCTACAATAACTTACGACAGAAGATCCCTTTCGGACCACAGCCGGAGCGCGCGAGGACTCCTTTTGCACAGAGTTTTCAACATCTGTGGAAAAGAAGCCGCGGTGATCACTGCAGAAGGCTGGGACGCGACTCGCCGCCCTAACTCGGAAGGCTATCATAGCCGTCCGGAAGAAGACAAGCCTCGGGAGGGAACCGTGGGGGGCGACGGCGGCTGGTTTGACAAGGGTAGGGGCGTTCCCTAAGATTTAGCTTTTGTCTCGGGTCCGAGGGCCACGTGAGGGGCCGTCCCCGCGGGACAGAGGCGGCCATTATGAAGAGGACGTTCCAGCCGAACAACCGGAAAAGGAAGAGGACGCATGGATTCCTGGTCCGCATGCGGACCAAGGGGGGACGCCTGGTCCTCAAGAGACGCCGGCAGAAGGGGCGCAAGCGCCTCGGAGCCTAGTCCCACCCGTGGCCGATCGCCGGGGGCCGAGGTTCCGGCCCCGCCAGCGGTTGGTGCGGGGGGCCGAGTTCCGCCGCGTCCTGCGCCGCGGGGTCCGGCTCGGAGGGCCGCTCTTCCTGATGGTGGCGGTGGAGAACGACCGCGGCCATCACCGCCTGGGCCTCACGGTCAGCCGCAAGGTGGGCAAGGCCGCGGATCGAAACCGGGTCAAGCGGCTGCTGCGCGAGTGCTTTCGCCGGAGCGCGCAGGGGGGCGAGCGCGGCTTCGACCTCGTTCTCGTGCCCAGGACGGAGATGGTCGAGAGAACCCAGCCCGAGGTGGATCGTGAATACCGAGACCGCCTCCGGCGCCTCCTGGCCCGGGCGGGGGGCCCGTCCCGCGGCGCGGGCACTGCTGCTGCTGATTGAGGCTTACCGCGTGACCCTGTCCCCCCTCATCGGCGGCTACTGCCGCTTCCTGCCCAGCTGCAGCGTCTACGCCGAGGAAGCCGTCTTGAAACACGGAGCCCGGAGGGGCTCCCTGCTCGCCCTGCGCCGCCTGCTCCGCTGCCATCCGTTCCACCCCGGGGGCCTCGACCCCGTTCCTTAGGAAACTGAATGGAAGAACGCCGTCTCCTGCTGGCCGTGGCCCTCTCACTGCTCGTTCTCACGGCCTACAGCCTCCTGTTCCCGTCCTCGCCCCGGCGGCCAGTCCCCGCGGGGGAGGCAAGCCCCTCTCCGCGTCCCCCGTCGGTGAACGCTTCCGCCCCCGCCCCCAGCCCGGGCCCCAGCCGAGCCGCGCTGCCGCCCGAAGCCAAGGTGGCCACCGTCGTCCCGGTGGCGGACGAACGGGAGAAGAGGGTGGAGGTGACGGGCCGCGACATGACTCTGGCCTTCACCAACCGGGGCGCCGGGGTAGTGTCCTGGCGGCTGAACAGGTTCATGGACCCGGGGGGCAAGCCCGAGGAGATGGTCCAGGCCCTCGCCACCGGTCCGCGCCCCCTGGACCTCGAGACGGGGGACCCCGCTCTCGACCTCCGCCTGCGCGAGGCCCTCTTCCGGCCCTCCGCCGAATCCGTGACCCTCCCCGCAGCGGGGACGGCCACCCTCACCTTCGAGTACGCGGAGGGGGACCTGAAGGCCGAGAAGACCCTGGTCTTCGAGGGCCAGGACTACCTCGCCAAGGTGGGGGTGTCGGTGCGGCGCGGAGGCCAGGAGCTACCCACCAAGATCCTGTGGGGGCCGGGGGTCGGCATCCCGTCCGCCGCGGAGATGGAGGTCCAGGGCTACGAGGCCCCCCACGGCGTGGCCCTGACTGACAGCGGGGTGGAGCGCTTCCCCACCGACAAGCTGCCCCCTTCCGGCCGCGCCCTCGCGGGCGCCCGCTGGGTGGGGGTGGAGAGCCACTACTTTGCCGCCCTCTTCATCCCCCCCGGGGAGCGGGGCACGGCCGAGATCCGGGCCATTGGCCTTCCCCCCGAGAAGGACGGGAAGCCCCGTAAGGCGCCCCTGGTCGCCCTCGACCTCGGCCCCGGCGTTGGCCCGGCCCGGCTCTTCGTGGGACCCAAGGACTATCACGAGCTTTCCCGCCTGGATCACCGCCTGAAGGAGGTGGTGCCGGTGGGAGAGTGGATCGGCCCCATCGTCGTCCCCTTCATGGGCCTCCTGCGCTGGGTCCACGGCCACGTGGGCAACTACGGCTTGTCGATCGTGGTCCTCACCCTTCTCATCAACCTGGCCATGGCCCCGTTCCGGCACTACAGCATCGCCAACGGCCTCAAGATGACCAAGCTGGCCCCCGAGATGAAGGTCATCCAGGAGCGCTACCGCAAGGTGCCCCTCCTGGACCCGAAGCGGCAGGAGATGCAGGAGGAGATGGCCGCCCTTTACTCCCGGCATGGGATGAGCATGCAGACCCAGATGATGGTGGGCTGCCTGCCCCTGCTCTTGACCATGCCCTTCCTGATCGCGTTCTACCGCGTGCTGACCGTGTCCATCGAGCTCCGGGGGGCCTCCTTCCTCTGGATCCCCGACTTGAGCCAGAAGGATCCCCTGTTCCTGACCCCCGTCCTGATGGGCATCTCCATGTTCGCCATGCAGAAGATGACGCCCACCGCCATGGATCCCGCCCAGCAGCGGATCATGATGATCATGCCCCTCATGCTGATGGGCATGTTCCTGTGGGCTCCCGCCGGGCTCAACCTCTACTGGCTGGCCAGCAACCTCTGCTCGATCGTCCAGCAGGCCACCACCCTCTCCATCCTGCGGGCGGGGGATGCGGGCCCCAAACGGGAGCGCAAAAGGCGGTGAAGGACCGGGTGTTCTCCGGTCGGGACGTGGCGGACGCGCTGGCCGCGGCCGGCCAGGCCCTCGGATTGCCCCCGGAGACGCTGCGCTACGTCGTCCTCGAGGCCGGCCGTGCGGGGGGCCTCGGGGTCGGCGCGACCCCGGCCCGGATCGCCGTGCTCCTAGACGGCTCCCCCGCCCCGGCCAGCCGGGAGCCCGTCCCCACCCCCGCCCGGCCGTCCGGGGATCCGCGGGCGGGGATCCGGGCCGTCGTCCGCGCAATGGGGGAGGCGGCGGGGATCGACCTGGCGGCGGAGGTTGAGGAGGGGGAGCAGGGCCTGCGCGTCCACCTGGGGGGGCAGGATCGGGGGTTCTTCCTCGAGGAGGGGGGCGAGGTCCTGCGCGCCACCGAGCACCTCTTGATGCGCATGTTCGCCCGGGACGTGGCCCCCCGGGGGATCCACCTGGAGTGCGAGGGCTACCGCGAGCAGCGCGAGGAGGCCCTGCGGGCGACGGCCCTGGAGCTGGCGGCGGCGGTGGCCGCCGACGGCAAACCCCGCGAAAGCCCCCCCTTGAACTCCTACGAGCGGCGGATCGTCCACCTCGCCCTGGCCGAGGTCAAAGGGGTCGTGACCTACAGCGTGGGCGAGGGGGGCGACCGGCGGGTCACGGTGGCGCCCGCGGGGGCCGCGTCCTTACCCCCGGGAGGCGAGCCGTAGCCGAGCACGGCCCGGCCCTCCGCGCCCTCGGTCTCCCCGAGCCCGCCCTCTCGGCCCTCGAGGCGTACCTCGGGCTCTTGGCCGCCTGGAGCGTCCGCGTGAACCTGACGGGGGCGCGCGGTCCGGCGGAGCGGGTGGGGCTGCTGGTGGCCCCCGTCCTCCCCCTCCTCCCGCTCCTCGTCCCCGGGCGTCTCCTGGACGTGGGGTCGGGCAACGGCTCCCCCGGCCTCGTTCTCGCCCTCCTACGCCCGGAGCTTCAGGTGACCCTCCTGGAGCCGCGGGCCCGCCGCTGGGCCTTCCTCAAGGAAGCGGCCCGCGCCGCGGGACGCCCCGACATCGAGGTCTTGCGGCTCCGCCACGACGCCTACCCCGGCCCGCCCGCGCAAACCCTCTCCCTGCGGGGGCTGGCTCTGCCCCTCCGGGAGCTGGGCGGGCTCGTGGCGGAGGGGGGCCGGGTGCTGGTCCTTGGCCGCGCGCCCCAGACGGAAGCGCCTTTCGTGGCGGAGAGCCTCGCCCGGGCCCCCGTGCACTCGTTCCGGCGGTGTTCCACGTGAAACGTCCGCCCCCGGAGGCCGCTGTGCTATCCTCCGCGGTTCCAGGGGGGCGCTTGGGACGGGTCATCGCGGTGGCCAACCAAAAGGGGGGGGTGGGCAAGACCACCACCGCCATCAACTTGGCGGCCAGCCTGGCCGCGGCGGAGCGGCGGGTGCTGGCCGTGGACGCCGACCCCCAGGGGAACCTCACCTCCGGGCTCGGCCGCAAGACGGGCGAGGCCCGGGCCAGCGTCTACGAGGTGCTGATCGAGGAGCGTCCCTTAGAGGAGGTCGTGATCAGCACCGACCTCGAGCACCTCTCCCTGGCCCCCTCCGACCGCAACCTCACGGGGGCGGAGGTCGAGCTCGTTCCCCTCCTGGCCCGCGAGTTCCGGCTGAAGCAGGCCCTGGAATCCGTGGCCCCCCGCTATGACTACGTGTTCATCGATTGCCCCCCCAGCCTGGGCCTCCTCACCGTCAACGCGCTCGTGGCCGCCCAGAGCGTGCTCATCCCCCTCCAGTGCGAGTACTTTGCCCTCGAGGGGGTCTCCGAGCTGAGCGCGACCCTGAAGCGGGTCCGGGGGGCTTTAAACCCCGGGCTCGAGATCGAGGGGGTGCTCCTGACCATGGTGGACGAGCGGACCAACCTCACCCAGCAGGTGATCACGGACATCCGGGCCCACTTTAGAGAGCAGGTCTTCCGCACCCAGATCCCGCGCAGCGTCCGGCTCGCGGAGGCCCCCAGTTTTGGCAAGCCCGTGCTCCTCTACGACATACGCTCCAAAGGAGCGGAGGCCTACCTGGATCTCGCCAAGGAGATGATGGTGCGTGGCCAGCTCCCCCTCTTCGCGCCATGACCGTGAAGAGGAAGGCTCTCGGCAAGGGGCTCTCCGCCCTCCTGCCCGAACCCGAGCCCAGGCGGGCTCCCACCGAGGCCCTGACCGAGGTCCCCACCGGCAGCCTGGACCCCAACCCCTTCCAGCCGCGGACGGCGCTGGAGCCCGCCGCCCTGCAGGAGCTCGCCGCCTCCATCCGCGAGAGCGGGATGGTGCAGCCCATCCTCGTCCGCCGCCAGGGGACCCGCTTCCAGATCATCGCCGGGGAGAGGCGGTGGCGGGCCGCCCAGCAGCTCGGCCTCGCCACCGTCCCCGTGGCCGTCCGGGACGTTCCCGACGAGCGCCTTCTGGAGCTGGCCCTGGTGGAGAACATCCAGCGCGAGGAGCTCTCCCCGCTCGAGGAGGCCCAGGCTTTCCATCGGCTGCAGGAGGAGTTCCACCTGACCCAGGAGGACGTCGCGCGGCGGGTGGGGAGGGACCGCTCCACCGTGGCCAACACCCTGCGCCTCCTGCGCCTGCCCCGCGAGATCCGGGATCTCCTGGCTGCGGGCCAGCTGGACGCGGGCCACGGCCGGGCCCTCCTGGCCCTGGACCGCGGCGAGGACCAGGCCCGGCTGGCCCGGGAGGCGGCGCGGCGGGGGCTGTCCGTGCGGGAGGTGGAGCGCCGGGTGGCGCTCCTGCGCACGCCGCGGAGCCGGGACCCGGCCCGAAAGGACGCGAACACCCGGGCCGCGGAGGAGCGCCTGCGGGCCGCCCTCGGCACGGGGGTGCAGATCGCCCGCCGGGGCCGGGGCGGGACCCTGCGCATCGCTTTCGCCAGCGAGGCCGAGCTCAACCGGCTCTTCGAGGTGCTCGTCCGGCGCGGGCGCTGAGCGCGTGCCGCGTGTTATGTTCTCTTCCAGAAGGTGTTGCGGGGGTTCTGAATGATCAAGCTCAAAGGGCTCGTGGCCGAGGGACTGAACGGCTTCATGGACGAGGGGACGGAATTTCTGGGCGAGCTGCGCTTCAAGGACACGCTGCGGATCGACGGCCGCCTGAAGGGCAAGATCGTCTCCGACAACACCCTGATCGTGGGGGAGTCGGGGCACGTGGAGGCGGAGATCGACTGCGGGGTGGTGTCCATCCGGGGGACGGTCACCGGGCGCGTGCACGGGCGGCAGCGGATCGAGCTCCTGGCCGGGTCCAAGGTGCTGGCCACCCTCGTGTCCCCCAAGCTCGTGATCGAGGACGGCGCCTTCTTCCAGGGGGACTGCGAGATGGGCGCCCTCCCCGCGGGAATGCCGGCTCCGGCCCCCCGCGCCTGAAGGGACGGCCGCGACCAACAATAGTTCTTAGTATACTTGGATTTTCCCCCCCCGGAGGGGTATGAGCGACGAGCGAGAGCGGATCCGCCGTCTCACCGAGCGGGTCTCCTGCGCGGGTTGAGCGAGCAAGCTCGGGCCCACCGAGCTCGCCCAGGTCCTGGGCGCACTCCGTCCGTCCTCCGACCCCCGGGTCCTGGTGGACCACGGCACGGGGGACGACGCGGGGGTGTTCCGACTCGACGCCGAGACCGCCCTCGTGCAGACGGTGGACTTCTTCACCCCGGTGGTGGACGAGCCGGAGGTGTTCGGGGCCATCGCCGCCGCCAACGCCCTCTCCGACGTCTACGCGATGGGGGGGAAGCCCCTGACCGCCCT
>DATMQU010000223.1:0-5534 GCA_035566715.1 Vicinamibacteria bacterium | reverse complement strand
TCGCTCCGTCGTCGAAGGAGACGTACAAACCGGTCTCCGTCCCCGCGTAGAGAAGGCCCTTGCGCTCCGGGTCCTCGCGGATGACGCGCGTGAAAGCGCCGTCCGGGATGCCGGTGACGATCTTCGTCCAGGTCTTCCCGTAGTCGCTGGTCCGGTAGAGATAGGGGCGGAAGTCGTCAGACTTGTACATTGTGGCCGCGACGTAGGCGGCACCCTTGTCGCGCGGCGAAGCGTCGATGGAATTGATCTGTATCCAGTCGGGGAGGGCCTTGGGGGTGACGTTCTGCCACGTCTTGCCGTTGTCGCGGGTGACGTGGAGAAGACCGTCGTCGCTGCCCGCCCAGATCACCCCTGGCTCGAGGGGCGACTCCGCCAGGGCGAAGATGGTGTCGTAGACCTCCACTCCCGTGATGTCGATCGTGATCGGGCCGCCGGACTTGCCCTGCTTCGAGCGGTCGTTGCGGGTGAGGTCGGGCGACATCTCCTCCCAGGTCTCTCCCCCGTCGCGACTCCGCAGGAGGATCTGCGATGCGTGGTACAGGACCTTCGGGTCGTTGGGCGAGATGAGTATCGGCGCGTTCCACTGGAAGCGGTACTTCAGGTCCGCGGTTGCGTGCCCGTCGGCCAGCTGCGGCCAGGCCATGATGTTGCGCACCTGGCGGGTGCGGTGGTCGTAGCGGGTGATCTGGCCCCCGTACTCACCCGCGTAGACGATGTTCGAGTCCGTCGGGTCGGGCGCCATCCAACCGCTCTCGCCCCCGCCCGCCGAGTGCCAGTCGCTCTCCTCGATCCCCTCGCCGGGCACGCCGCTTGGAATGCAGACGTTGGAGTTGTCCTGTTGCGAGGCGTAGAGCCAGTATGGGAACTGATTGTCCACCGCCACGCGGTAGAACTGTGCGGTCGGCTGGTTGTCCTGGGTCGACCACGTCCGGCCGCCGTTGTAGGTGATCGTGGCGCCGCCGTCGTTGCCCAGGATCATCCGATTGGGATCGTCGGGATCGATCCACAGGTCATGGTTATCGCCGTGCGGGACGAGCAGATTCGAGAAGGTCCTCCCCCCGTCCGTTGACTTATGCATGAAGACGTTGGGCAGGTAGACGGTGTCGGCATTCTTCGGATCGGGGTACACCCACGAGTAATACCAGGCACGCTCGCGAATCTTGTGCTCGTCGTTGACGTGGATCCACTTCTCGCCGTAGTTCTCGCTGCGGAAGAGGCCGCCGTGTTTGGCCTCCACGAATGCGAAGACCCGGCCCGGAGTGGCGGGCGAGACCGCCACCCCGACCTTTCCCCAGGTCCCTTCGGCCAGCCCTTCGGTCACCTTCTTCCAGCTATCGCCGCCGTCGGTTGTCCGCCAGAGACTGCTTCCGGCACCTCCGGAGACGAGTTCCCAGGGATGCCTAACGACCTGCCAGAAGCCGGCGTAGAGAATCCGAGGGTTGGTCGGATCCATGGCAAGGTCCGAAGCCCCCGTCTTGTCGTCGACGAAAAGGATCTTCTTCCACACCTTGCCACCGTCCTCGGAGCGGAAGATGCCCCTCTCGGGGTTGGGACCCCAGACGTGACCCTGCACGGCGACGTAGACGAGGTCGGGATTTTGCGGATGGACGCGGATACGCCCGATCTGGCGCGAGTCTTTCAGGCCCACGTTCTTCCAGCTCCGGCCCCCATCGGTCGACTTGTAGACGCCATCACCGTGGGAGACGTTCCCGCGGATCGGGGCCTCCCCGGTGCCCACGTAGAGAATGTTCGGATCCGATTCGGAGACGGCAATGGCCCCGATCGAGCCGGTCCGGAAGTCCTTGTCGGAGAGGATCTCCCAGTTGGATCCCCCGTCCGTCGTCTTCCAGACGCCGCCGCCGGTGCCGCCAAAGTAAAAGGTGTTCGGCTGATGCCGCACCCCCGAGACCGCGCACGAGCGTCCCCCCCGATAAGGACCGATGTTCCGGAACTCCATTCCCTCGAAACGGTCGGAGAGGGTCTTCGGCTTGGATGCTTCGGTTCCGGGAGGCGCCGGGGGCGGCACAGCCTGGCCGGATGTCGCTGACGGCGTCAGAAAGCACGCGAGAAGAGCGGCGGCGAGGCACGAACCGAGCAGAGCCCTCATGGCCTTCCTTTCATGCGTCGATTTGGGAAGCGACCGCCTAGAGAGTATACGGCCGGAGTCGGGGGTCCTGAACGTGCCGCTCACGCTTCCCGCGGCGTCCGCCAAACGTCGGCGGGAGTCTCGACGCTCCACCTGCTTTGCCTTCGGCCCTCCTGGCCGTAGCGGCCCGTCATGTGGGCGAGTCAGGATGCCACGTTAGCACGAACCGACGCGGATTCAGGTCCAGATCAGCCTTGAGCCGCCTGTGCTTGTGGCACCCCATGCCGGGGGTCGCGTTCGGTCAAGCGCTCCGATGCATGCGGCCCGGGGGGAAGCCCGTCACCGACCTCACGGGAGGCGCGTAGCGGAACTCTAGACTGGAGCCCGGGACCCCCAAGCCTGTGAGCGACATGCGGCCACCCTTAGGAAGGAGCCATTCGCAAGCTCATTACCTCTGGTCGTTCGGTGAAGACGGCTCCCTCCGTGTGGCAGCACGCGGATCAGACAAGCGAGCCACAAAAGGGGTCAAGGGGCTTCATAGGATCCAATGTCGCAATGAGGGCCCTGGGGCCGAGGGACACCGCGCTGGTCCGTCGCCGGGCAGGCCGCGTCATCCCCGGCGTCGATCGCCGGGCTGCCCGGCAGCAAGGCGTGGGTGAGGGTCGGGCCGCCGTTGTTGGCCAAGGGGCCGATCTTGGCATCACCGACGATGATGTCGCTTGGCACGGGGCTGCAGCTGCCGTCCTGTACCAGGTTGTGGCCAGCCGAGGTCAAATGGACGGTACCCGCCGCGTGCTGCTCACAGGCGTACCAGTGGTTTCCCGTGATGAGTGTATTCGTCAGTTTCAGACTGGGCACCGCGGCGTTGAAGGATCCGATGAAGATCGCCGACGGGGCGAAGTTCGGCCCGATGTTGTTGGCGATCGTCGAACTCGCAATCTCCATCGCGCCGTCGGTATGGAAGATTGCCCCGCCGTGCCAGCCGGTTGACGTGTTGCCACTGAGGGTGCTGTTGATGATCTTGACGCTGCCAAGCGACCGGAAGCCGCCCCCCACGTCGTTGGACACATTGCCGGTAATCGTGCTCCGCACGATCGTGGTGGTCGTGTTGAAGAACGAAAAGAGGCCCCCGCCGTCCCAGCTGGCCTGATTGTTCGCCACGCTGCTGTCAATCAGGTTGAGGGTTGCGCCATCGCCGCTGTAGATCCCTCCGCCACCTTGCCAAAACATTCCGGCGTTTGTTGCCATCGTGTTCCCGGTAACGACGACATGGTCCAGGGTCAGGGAGCCGTTGTTGAGGATGCCCCCGGCGAGTTGCCAGCCGTAGCCGTCGGCAACGGTCAAATCGTGCAGAGTCGCGGTCGTGCCCGAATTGACGATGAAGACTCGATCGGTGTGGTTCCCGCTGATCGTCAAACCAAGCGCCGCAGAGCCGTCGATGGTCACGTTCTTAGCGAGGGTCAGCGGGCCGGAAAGCAGCGTGATCTTCTGCCCCCCAAGCGCGGGGGAGAAGTGGATGGTGCCATCGACGGCCAGGCTGCCCAGCGCCTTTCGCAGCGATCCGGCGCCGCCGTCGGCCGTGTTCGTGACCGTCAGATCATGGGGCGCGTCCAGGCGAATCTGGTCCACGAGCACGGGATGGCGCATGTCCTCTGGGACCCCGAAGCCTATGGATTGCACGGCGGAGAGGTCCAGCACCTGCCCTGCCCCTTGCCCTTCTCGTTCGCCTTCCTGCTCTCCTTCCCGCTCTCCTTCCCGTTCCCCTTCCCCTCCGCGCCCTCCTCCTCCCTCCGCGGTAGCGAACGCCGAAAACGGAATGGCGATGCGCTTCCAGCCAGAGAAATCGTCGCGGAGCGAGGCGTCGAACGACACCAGTCTGGGCTTGGCCTGGTAGAGGCGCACATAGTCAACCAACATCGTCTGAGGGAAAGTGGTGTCAGGCCCCACTGGCCCGCCAAAGTTGCCCCCGACGGCCACATTCATCAGCACGTAGAACGGATGGTTGAAGACCCACTGCTTACCCTGCAGGAATGCGTCCGTCGGCGTAGCGGTGAAGTACGCGGCGCCGTCGACGGACCAGACGACCTTATCCGGCTGCCAATCGACGGCAAAGACGTGGTAATCGTCCCCCACCGGCTCGCCCAGGTCGAGGGTCTTACCGTAGCTCTGCCCGCCGGAGTATCCCGGACCGTGCAGGGTCCCGAAAACCTGCGTGGGCAGGCGCCCGACGTTTTCCATGATGTCAATCTCGCCGGTCTGGGGCCAGCCGACCTGGTCGATATTGGTGCCGAGCATCCAGAACGCCGGCCATAGGCCAGAGCCCTTGGGAACCTTGATGCGCGCCTCGAGACGACCATAGGCGGCTTCAAAGCGGTCCTTGGTCAACAGTCGGGCCGATGTGTACAGGCACGGTCCGTAATAGCACGTGAGGGAGCCATCGGCCTTGTCGATCGTGATCTGCAGGTGGCCCTCGCCATCGGTGGCGACGTTGCTCGCGCCGCCGGTGTAGTACTCCAACTCACTGTTGCCCCAGCCGGGAATGCCATTGACCGTACCGTCGCCCACCTCCTGGCCCCATCGGCTGGGGTTGACGGGAGTCCCCGTCTCGCCGTTGAACTCGTCATGCCAGACGAGCTTCAACTCCGGCGATTCGTCGCTGGCTGCGCGGTTGGTGAGGTTGACCTTGACGTCTCGATCGCTCCTCCGACCGTAGAACCAGAAGCTGAGTCCTACCTTGTCGCTCCAGTCCTGCCCAATCGGAAAAGCGCGCCTGAACTCGTAGCCCCCCTCGCCGTGCTTCCGCTTGGCCTCAAGAACGTGCTCATAAGCGCCCTGACCGGGCAGGGCCAGATGGTCGCCGGCCGCAATTTCCGGGTTGGACAGGACCGCCTTCTTGTCGGCTCGCCAGAAATAGGGGTAGGTCTCGAAGTCGTCCAGCAGGTTGGGGTCATAGGCCTCATCTTCCTGGACGGCGATCCGGGTGATGGCGGGCACGCCCAGCGTGAGGCCGTTCGTCGGATTCGATAGCTCCACGAGCACGCCGCGTACGCCCTTGAACTTCTGATTGTCGATTGTCTGTACCGTGAAGGACTGTTGCGTACTGTTGGGGGGGAAGGTCAGGGACCCCCGGACCGGCGTATAGTCGCGGGTTGGAATCGCGGAACCGATAGTGGTGGCGTAGTCAACCGTCACCGAACTGCTGGAGGGCTTGCTGAGCTTCGCCGTGATTGTGGCTTTCGCCCCTTCCGTGACGTCGTAGTCGATCGCGGTGAATCCGACCGTGAGCGGGCGAACCGGCGCCACCCCGTAGAGGGTGACATCGTCTACGTAGTAGGTCTGGGGGCTGGGGGTGGTGACCGCACCCAAGGCCCAGCCATGCACCTCGGTCAGTCCAAAGCCGTCATTGGGTGCGCCGTTGCCAATCTCCTTGCGGTGCATGGAGGCGAAA
>DATMQU010000222.1:0-6436 GCA_035566715.1 Vicinamibacteria bacterium | reverse complement strand
GAAGAAGGAGGCGCCGTGGCGGGAAAGGTGCTCACGCAGCCGCTCGTGGACCTCGCCCCGCGGGGGGTCGGGATGCGGCGCGTGCAGGAGCCGGAGATCCTCGACTAGGTAGAGCGCGATCCGGCCGTCCCTCTCGCCCAGGGGTCCCGCCCCGAGCCACACGACCTCGCCCGCGGCGCAGAGGGCGTCCAGGTCCTGGGATCGGTAGCCGGGGATCCGTGCGGGCAGGATGTCCGATTCCAGCGCGGAGGCGGGGAAGACCGCGCCCTGGATCTGCTCGATCGCCTCCAGGAGCGCCTCCGTTCCGGGGCGGCGCGGGGCGCCCGTGAGCCCGTGCCAGTCGAGGAGCATCCGGGCCAGGGCCGCGGGCTCGGTGGGCTCGACCTGCCGGCGGAGGCGGGCCAAGGAGCGCCGCCGGAGCGCGGCCAGGACCTCGGGGGCGCACCACTCGCGCCCCGACCCCCCGGGCCGGAACTCCCCTTCCAGGAGCCGCCCGGCCGCGGCCAGCTCCTGGAGCGCGGGGTCGAGGACGGCGTCCTCGGTCCCGAACCGTCGCGCCACGTCGCGGGTGGGAAACGGGGCGTGCGTCCGGGCGTACCGAGCCAAGACCTCGCGCAGGGCGTGGGGAGCGGGAGCCAGGAAGGCGGGGGGGAGGCCGGGGGGAAGGGCGACGCCGAGGGCGTCGCGGAGCCGGCCCGCGTCTTCGGCGGCCGCGAAGCGAGCCTCCCCCCCCACCCTCACTGCGATGACCCGCCCCTCGCCCTGAAGAGCGTCGAGCCAGGCCCGGGCGACTTCCCGGGACGCCGTTCCGTCCTCCCCCGCCGCCACCCGGGCCGCGATCTCTTCGTGGGTGAGATCGCCCAGCCGCAGAACGAGGTCGTGGAGGCGGTCGGGGTTCTTCAGGGCGTGGAGGGGATCCAGGCCCTGCAGGCTCAGCTCCAGCTCGGCCAGGGCCCGGGGATCGATGAGCTCGCGCAGCTCGGCCTCGCCCAAGAGCTCGCGGAGCTGGCGAGGGTCTACGGAGAGGGCCTGGGCCCGCCGCTCGGCGAGGGGGGCGTCGCCGTCGTAGATGTAGTTGGCCACGTAGCCGAACAAAAGCGAGGCCGAGAAGGGAGAGGGGGCGAGCGAGTCCACGGTCACGAGCTTGACCTCCCGGCGCTGCACGCGCCGGGCCAGGTCCACGAGCGCGGGCAGGTCGAAGACGTCCCGCAGGCACTCGCGGTAGGCCTCGAGCACGATCGGGAAGGAGGGGTAGCGGGAGGCCACGGCCATGAGGTCGGCCGCCCGCTTCCTCTGCATCCAGAGGGGGGAGCGCGCGCCGGGCCGGCGACGGGGGAGGAGGAGGGCGCGGCCCGCGGCCTCCCGGAAGTGGGCCGCGAAGAGCGCGCTCCCCCCCAGCGCGCCCACCACCAGCTCCTCGATCTCCTCGGGCCCGGGGAGGAGGGCGGCCGCGTCCGGAGGCGTCTCGCGGTCGGGGACGCGAACCACGATGCCGTCGTCGCTCCAGAGCGTCTCGACCTCGCCGGAAGGGCGCAACCGGGCTTCGAGGGCGAGGGCCCAGGGGGCGTGCACCCGCCCGCCCCAGGGCGAGAGAAGGCAAAGCCGCCAGTCCCCCATCTCGTCACGGGTCCGCTCGAGAACGATCGTGCGGTCGTCCGGCACCGACCCCGTGGCTTGGCGCTGCTCCTCAAGGTAGTCGAGCAGGTTCTCGCGGGCGCGGGGGTCGAGCGCGTGGTCCTCGGTGAGGAGGCGCCCGGCCTCCGCCCGGGGGAGGGACAGAAGCTCGCGGGTAAGGCGTCCGATGGCCCGGCCCAGCTCGGCCGGCCGGGCGCCGCGGTCGGCCTTCCAGAACGGCATCTTCCCGGGCTCCCCGGGGGCGGGGCGGACGAGCACGCGGTCGCGGGTGATCTCCTCGATGCGCCAGCTGGAGGCCCCGAGCACGAAGACCTCCCCCACCCGGCTCTCGAAGACCATCTCCTCGTCGAGCTCCCCCACCCGCCGTCCGGGGCGGTCCTCCTCCCCGGCCAGGAAGACGCCGTAAAGCCCGCGGTCGGGGATGGTCCCCGCGTTGACCACGGCCAGGCGCTGGGCCCCCTCCCGCGCTCGGACGAGGCCCCGGCGCCGGTCCCAAGTGAGGCGCGGCCGGAGCTCGGCGAACTCGTCGGAGGGATAGCGGCCGGAGAGCATGTCCAAGACGCCCTCGAACTGCGCCCGGGGCAGGCCCGCGAAAGGCGCGGACCGGCGCACGAGCGCGAAGAGGCCGTCCACCGCGCGTTCCCCGCTGGCGGCCATGGACACGAGGTGCTGGGCGAGCACGTCCAGGGGATTCGCGGGGATGCGCGTCTCCTCGACCTCCCCCGCTGTCATGGCCTTGGTGATGGCGGCGGTGGCCAGGAGGTCGCCGCGGTACTTGGGAAAGATCACCCCCCGGGAGACCGCATCCACCTGGTGGCTGGCGCGTCCAATGCGCTGCATCCCGCTCGCCACCGAGGGCGGGGTCTCGATCTGGACCACGAGGTCGATGGCCCCCATGTCGATCCCCAGCTCCAGGGAGGACGTCGCCACGATGGCGGGAAGCCGTCCCGCCTTGAGGGCCTCCTCCATGGCCAAGCGCTGCTCCCGGGCGATGGAACCGTGGTGGGCGCGGGCCACCTCCTCCCCCGCCAGGTCATTGAGAGCAGCGGCCAAGCGCTCGGCCAGCCGCCGGCTGTTCACGAAGAGAAGCGTCGAGTGGTGGGAACGGATGAGCTCCAACAGGCGGGGGTGGACGGAGGGCCAAATGGAGCGGGGGGAGCCCTCTTTTCCCTCCGGGAGCGCCGCGGGCGTGGGCGGCTCCGGACGGGACATGTCCTCTACCGGCACCTCCACCTTCAGGTCGAAGGCCTTGCGGGTGCCCGCATTCACGATCGTCACCGGCCGGGCGGTCCAGTTCCTCCGGCCATCACCACCGCCCAGGTAGCGGGCGACCTCGTCGAGGGGCCGCTGGGTGGCGGAAAGGCCGATCCGCTGCAGGGGATCGCAACAGATCTCGGCCAGCCGCTCCAGGGAGAGGGCCAGGTGGGCCCCGCGTTTGGTGCCCACGAGCACGTGGATCTCGTCCACGATGACGACCTCCACGCTGGCCAGGACCGCGCGGGCGCGGGAGGTGAGCATGAGGAAGAGGGACTCGGGGGTGGTGATCAGGATCTCGGGGGGAGCGCGCAGGATCCTGGCCCGCTCCGCGGCGGGGGTGTCGCCGGTGCGCAGGGCCACGGCCGGGGAATGGAAGGCGTCTCCTCTCCGGGCGGCGGCGCGGGCGATCCCCGCCAACGGGGACTGCAGGTTTCGCTCCACGTCGACCGCGAGCGCCCGCAAGGGGGAGAGGTAGAGCACCCGGCAGCGCTCGGCCGGAGCGGGCACGGGAGCGAACATTAGCCGGTCAATCGCGGCCAGGAAGGCGGCCAGGGTCTTGCCGGACCCGGTGGGGGCGAGGAGGAGCGTGGATCGGCCCTCCCGGATGACCGGCCAGCCCAGGGCCTGGGCCCGGGTGGGGCCCGGAAACGAGTCCGCGAACCATTCCTCGACCGCGGGGTGAAAGCGCAAGGGACCGGACGGTGCCTGGGGTTGCCGGGGAGCCACGATGCCTCAGTGAGAGCCCTCTATGATAGGACAGGCGCCGTCTGTATCGGGTCCTGAGCGAGCCTTGACCGCTCGGAGCCCCCTGTGTATGGTCGTCGGGGTCATGGAGCAGGGCCGGGAGGTCGATCCATGGGGTTCGGAAAGTGGCCGCTGGCCCTGGCCGCCGCCTTGACCACGGCCAGCTTCGCCGCCCAGGACCCAGATTCGGAACCCGTCGATGCGGAAACGCTCCGGGTGCGCGATCGCACCGCGATCCTGGACCTGCGGACCGTGGTCATGGCGGGCCGGGCCTACGCGGCCGTCAACGGCGGGCTCTTCGGGACCCTCTCCTGCTGCACCCAGCCCGAGACCTGCCGGCCCGACTTCCCCAAGGATGCCGCTCCTTTCCTCGACGCCTCGCACGACTGGCTGGCCATCCGCCTGGGCTACGCGCGCACGTTCCATCCGGGCCCCCCGGCCAGCGAGGAGGAGATCCAGCGGGCCAAGGCCGCTCCCGGGAGCTTGAAGTCCTTCGCCTTCACGGTCGCTCCCGTCAAGCCGGGCCAGACCGGCCTGCGCGCCTTCTGCGGCGATTCCACGGGCCGCATTTGCGTCAGCCGCGACGGCTCGGAACCCCCGGTCAAGGACGGGCGCTGCGCGAAATCCTGCCCGGAGTTGAAGTAGAGACGTGCGCGCGTCGACGACCGTCCTCCTCCTGGCCCTCGCCGTCCTCCCCCCGCCCGCGGAGAGCGCGGACCCGCTCGCCCCGGAGTCGGTCCTGGGCTTTCGCCCCGGGGACGACCGCAAGCTCGCGGACTGGGGGCAGATGGTCGACTACTTCGGTCGGCTGGGGGGGGCTTCCCCCCGCGTCCGCGTGGAGCGGGTGGGCCGAACCACGGAGGGGAATCCCTTCCTGGTCGTGACCATCACCTCCGAGGCGAACATGGCCCGCCTGGAGGAGATCCGCCGCGACAACCTGCGCCTCTTCGACCCCCGCGGCCTCTCCGAGGAGGAAGCGCAGCGGATCGTCGCCCGCGGCAAGGCCATCGTGGCCATGACCTGTTCCATCCACTCCACGGAGGTGGGAGGGGCGCTCACCGCCCTCGAGCTCGCCCATCTCCTGGGCACGAGCCAGGACCCCGCCGTACTCGCCCTGCTCGAGGAGGTGGTGCTCCTGCTCGTCCCTTCCCAGAACCCCGACGGCACCCAGCGGGTGGCGGAGTGGTATCGGCAGTATCTGGACACGCCCTTCGAGGGGGTGGAGCCCCCCTTCCTCTACAACCGGTACACCGGCCACGACAACAACCGCGACTGGTACATGTTCACCCAGGCCGAGACCCGTCTCACGGTGAGGCACGTCCACGACCGCTGGCGTCCGCAGATCCTCCACGACGTCCACCAGATGCTTCCGCGGGGGGCGCGGATCTTCGTTCCGCCCTACGTCGATCCCTACGAGCCCAACGTGGACCCCTCCCTTCGCTCCGCGATCAATGCCCTGGGCACGCAGATAGCCGCCCGGCTGAGCGGGGAGGGCAAGAAGGGGGTGGTGATCCACGCCCTCTTCGATGCCTGGAGCCCGGCCCGCTTCTACCCCCACACCCACGGCGGAGTGCGGATCCTCTCCGAGACCGCCTCCGCTCGCTTGGCCACCCCGGTGGAGGTGTCGTTCGCGGAGCTAAGGCCCGGTGTCGGCTACGACCCCAAGACGTCCTCTTGGAACTTCCCCGATCCCTGGCCGGGCGGCCGTTGGCGGCTGCGCGACATCGTCGATTACCAGCTCTCCGCCTCCCGGGCCATCCTCGAGCACGCCGCCGGCAACCGCGAGTACTGGCTGCGCCGGTTCCTGGAGGTGGGCCGTCGGGCCGTGACCCGGGCCGAGCCCTTCGCCTTCTTGGTGCCGGGGGACCAGCCGGACCCGCTGGCGGCGGCCACGCTCCTCGGCGTGTTGCGCACGGGAGCGGTGGAGGTGCACCGGGCGCGCACCGCCTTCCAGGCGGACGGCCGCGCCTACCCTGCCGGCACGCATGTGATCCTGATGCAGCAGCCGGCCAGCGCCTTCGCAAAGTCGCTGCTCGAGCGGCAGCGCTACCCGGACCTACGCCTCTATCCGGGCGGCCCGCCCCAGCGTCCGTACGACGTGACCGCGCACACCCTGCCCCTCCTCATGGGGGTGGCTGTGGACGTTGCGACGGCTCCCTTCAAGGCCGACCTCGAGTTCGTGGCCGAGCCGACGGTCTCCCCCGGTCGCGTCGTGGGGGCGGGGGCGTGGCTGGCCTTTGGCCACGCGAACGGCGACCTCCTGGCCCTTTCCCGCCTGCTTCGCGCGGGCGTCCCCGCGCATTGGGCTCTGGAGGCCTTCTCGGACGGAGGGCGCTCGTTCGCAGCGGGCACGCTCCTCGTCCCCGCGGCCGCCCGCGCCACCCTCTCCGGCCTCGCCCGGGATCTGGGCCTGCTCGCCCGGGGTGTGAACGCGTCGCCGCGCTCCCTCGTCCTGCGACGGCCGCGCATCGGACTCTATCGGTCCTGGGTGCCGTCGATGGACGAGGGCTGGACCCGCTTCGTCTTCGAGCGCCAGACGGAAGTGGACTACGAAACGCTGCGGGATGAGGACGTGCGGGCCGGCCGCCTGCGCGACCGTTTCGACGCGCTCGTGCTCCCCGATCAGTTGCCGGACCAGATCTTGAGGGGCCACCCCCGGGGCTCTCTGCCGGAGGAATATACGGGCGGCCTCGGGAAGGAGGGGGTGGAGAGCCTGAAGGCCTTCGCGGCCGGGGGCGGCACGCTCGTGGCCCTGAACGCGGCCTCCGGCCTGGCTCTCGAGGGCGGGGCCCTGGATCTG
>DATMQU010000221.1:0-3458 GCA_035566715.1 Vicinamibacteria bacterium | reverse complement strand
ATGGGGCTGACCCAGAAAATCCTCCTCTTTACGAGCGCGCTCGTGGTGGCCCTGGTCGTGACCAGCCTCGCCTTCACGACCCTCCAGGCCGAGCGCCTGGCCAACCAGAACATCGCCCACGCCCTCCAGGAGACCCACCAGGTCTGGGAGACCTTCCAGGCCGACCGCTACAGCAAGCTCAAGCTGGGCTTGCGGGTGCTGGGCAACGACTCCCCCTTCAAGGCGGCGGTCGAGACCAACGATCCCGCCACCGTGTACGACATGCTACAGGAGCGGGGCAAGGACCTGGGAGCGGACTTCTTCGTGGCCACCGACCCCGGCGGGCGGGTCATCGCGCGCAGTGACCGCCCGGTAACGGGAGGCGAGAATCTGGCCGCGGACCCGATCGTGCGGAAGTCGCTGGAGGGCGCGGAGTCCGCCACCGTCTGGCGCCAGGGGGACAAGCTCTACCACGCGGTCTCCGTGCCCATGGCCTTCGCGGGCAAGCTGGTGGGCGTGCTCGTGGCCGGCTACGGCATCAATGAGGCCGTGGCCCACGAGCTCCGCATGCTCACCCACAGCGAGGTGGCCTTCCTGGTCGAGCCGCCGGAGGGGCCGCCGCAGCTCTCCGTCTCCTCGCTGGGGCCCGAGGAGGCGGCGTTGCGCGCGGTGCTGGGCCGCCCCGAGCTGCGGGCGGAGGGCAAGGAGCCCTTCCACCTGGACCTGGCGGGGGAGCACCACATCGGCATCCGCGTCCCCTTGAAATCGGCGTCCGGGGACACGGTGGGCTCGATGGTGGCCCTGCGCAGCATGGCCGAGGAGACGGCTTCCTTCCGGCAGTTTCGGAGCAGCCTCGTCCTGGTCTCGCTCGTGGTGACCGCCCTCGGACTGGGCCTAGCCTACCTGGCCGCGTCCCGCATCACGGGCCCGGTGCGCCGGCTCGTGGACGTCGTGGAGCAGGCCCGGGACGGTTCCTACTCGGGGGTGGTTTCCGTGGACACCCACGACGAGATCGGCGTGCTGGCCCGGGCCTTCAGCGCCCTCCTGTCCGAGCTCAAAGAGAAGGAGCAGATGATCGGCTTTCTGCGGGAGGGAATGACCCTCCTCAAGGGGGGGGGCAACGCAGCGCTCGATCGCGAAGCGACGGCGTCGGGCACCGCCACGACCCTTGCCCTGGGCGGCGTCGCTTCGCCGACCGCGCTGACGATTGGGCGGGGATTCGCGGGCCGCTACGAGATCCTGGGCGCGGTGGGCCAGGGGGGCATGGGTGTGGTGTACCGCGCGCGCGACCGGCAGCTCGACGAGGTCGTGGCCCTCAAGGTCCTGCGCCTGGACGTCCTCCGCGAGGACGCCACCCTGCTCGACCGGTTCAAACTGGAGATCAAGCTGGCCCGCAAGATCACCCACCGCAACGTGCTCAGGACCCACGACTTCGGCGAGGCCGACGGCGTGTCCTACATCTCAATGGAGTACCTGGAGGGGGTCACCTTGAAGGACCTCATCCGGAGCAAGGGCCCCCTGCCGCTGCAGATCGGCCTCTCCATCGCCAAGCAGATGTGTAACGGACTAGAGGCCGCCCATCTCCAGGGCGTGGTGCACCGCGACATCAAGCCCCAGAACGTGCTCATCCTGCCCGAGACGGGCGAGCTGAAGATCATGGACTTCGGGGTCGCGCGCATCTCGGAGGTGAAGGGCGAGGCCTCGGGCCTCACCGCGGCGGGGGCGGTCGTGGGCACGCCCGATTACATGCCCCCCGAGCAAGTCCAGGGGCAGCCGGCTGATTTCCGCTCCGACATCTACTCCCTGGGCGTGGTTCTCTTCGAGGTCTTCACCGGCGAGTTGCCCTTCACGGGCGATACGGTCGCGGGCATCCTCCTCGGCCACATTCAGAAGGCGCCTCCCCCGCCCCGGACGTTGAACCCAGGGCTGGCCCCGGCTCTGGAGGCCCTGATCCTCCGCTGCATGGAGAAGAGCCCGGCCCGCCGGTACCCGAGGGTGGGCGACATCCTGGCGGATTTGGCCAACATCTCATCGAGCGTGGAAGCGGCCTGAACGGATCGCTCAAGATAGAGCTGCCGCGCGACTTCGATCGTTCGGGCATACCTCGCTTGGGCGATTTAACCGCCGAGCTTCTCGCACCATTTACAGAAGGGGACTCGTTCAAGTGATGAAAAGTCGCCCCATCGTCAGCCTGCTCAGCTCTCGGGTACCCTGCGGGCGACGAGGACCGGAAGCCGGATCCTACGCGACTCTGGCGCGCGTGGAGGCGACGAGACGGACCTTGATTCCCAGGCGAGCCAGCATGTCGATGAGAGCATCGGCGCTGAAGAGCTCGACGCGGCCCCGGAGCAGGTCGCTGACT
Source organism: Vicinamibacteria bacterium (assembly GCA_035566715.1). GTDB lineage: Bacteria > Acidobacteriota > Vicinamibacteria > Fen-336 > Fen-336 > DATMML01. The sequence continues at coordinate 1,117 of DATMQU010000221.1, read as the reverse complement.
CGTGGCTGACTGATTCCAAGGAGCTTCGCTGCCTGAGCTTGCTTCAGGCCTCGCGACCCAAGCTCCTTCTCGATCCTAATCATGAGGTCGGCGCGCACCAGGAGGTGCTCTGCCTTGTCGGGAGGGAACCCAAGATCCCGGAATACGTTTCCACTGGACCGAGTCACTCTAGGTTTGGTCTTGTGCGTCATCGTCCCCTCCGCCTCGCCGCGAGCACGTCGCGCAGCCGGGTCCGCGCTACTTCAATCTCTCTGTCGGGCGTCTTACGCGATCGCTTTTCGAACGCGTGCAAGACGTAGACACCCTCCTCGAAGCGCGCAACGTAGAAGACCCGGTGCTCCTGCCCCGTGTGGACTCGAATCTCTTCAACACCCGAACCGACACTGGCCATCGGCTTCCAGTCTGTCGGCTGAAGTCCCTGCTGAACCCTGCGAAGCTCGAACCCCGCGACACGACGCGCCTCCTCGGGAAACGCCCTCAGGGCGTCGAGCGAGGACCCAATCCAGAGAATCGCCTTGTCCACACCAGAGGATTATACAAAGTCCAGTATAGAAACGCAATCTCAGGTAGCCACACCTCAGACGGCGCTGTTGCCTCCCAGGTCAACACGGCCTGATTTGTCGGCACGGTGCCCGCTAACAGCCGGCTGCGCCATTGCTGACCCGGCCGTCACCCACGTCGAGCGCGACGTGACCGTGCGATCCTTGCTTCCATTCATGCTTGTGGATCCGATGCTCGATCCGCTGCATGCACTTCCGCGCTTCAAGGCGCTCCTGGCCAAGTGAACCCGGGAGGACACCGCCCGCTGGGCGTCGATCAGGGGGGGGTCAGACCGACGCCGTCGTCAGCTGCTCGTTGAGAGCGGCCAGCGCCCGTTTCAGCTCCCCGGGCACACGGTCTGCGAACTGGTCAAAGAAGGCCCGGAGCTCCGGCACCTCGGCCGCCCACTCCGACCGGTCCACCCGGAGCAGCGCCTGGCGCTTGGGGGCGGAGAGGTCTAGTCCGTCCCAGTTGAGGGCGGCGGGGGTGGGGACGAGGCCCACGGGGGTGTCCGTTGCCGCACCCGTGCCCTTGACGCGCTCGACCATCCAGAGGAGGACCCGGAGGTTCTGGCCGA
>DATMQU010000220.1:0-2735 GCA_035566715.1 Vicinamibacteria bacterium | reverse complement strand
CAGGGGCGTCAGGGCCGGCCCCGAAGAAACCTGAATGGTCCCGTCCGTGCCCCGGGTGCGGGGCCCTACCACCCCGACCTCCGGACGGGCGTCGAGGAGCGCGACCAAGGTCTCGAGGGCGCCCGGGCGGACCTCCGCGTCGCTGTTCAGGAAGAGGACGTAGGGAGCCCGTGCCTCGCGAAGACCGCGGTTGGCGGCCCGGGCGAATCCGAGGTTCTCGTCGTTCTCGAGAAGAAGGACGGTGGCAAAGTCGCGGCGGACGGTCTCCGGCGATTGATCCCCGCTCGCGTTGTCCACCACGATCACCTGCAGGGGCAGGGTCGCCTGGTCGACCAGGGAGCGGAGGCAGCGCCGGAGCTCCTCGCGGGTGTTGAAGGAGACGATGACCACCGCGACCCGGGCGGGATCGGGCCCGCCCTGGAAGGGCCCCCTCACGGGGTCGCCCTGTGCAGCGCGCCCAGCGTTCGACGGGCGGTCTCCGCCCAGGAGTAGCGGGCGGCCAGGGCGCGTCCCCGGGACACCAGCGACTCCCGGAGGGCCTGGTCGCGGAAGAGGCGTTCCAGGCCCCCCGCGACCGCGCCCACGTCTCTTGGCTCCACCACCAAGGCGGCCTCTCCGAATATCTCGCTCAACGCCGGGCGCCGGCTGACGAGGAGGGGCACGCCGCGGGCCGCCGCTTCGAGCGCGGGGAGCCCGAAGCCCTCGTACTCGGAGAGAAAGACCGCGGCGTCCGCGGCCGCGTAGGCCTCGGCCAGGGTAGCCTCGCCCACGAAGCCCAAGAGCCGCACGTGGCTCTCGAGGTCGAGCCGGCGGACCAGTCCTTCGAGGTCGAGCCGGGGATGGGTCCGGTTCTCTCCAATCACGTCGAGGCGGAGCTGGGGCCAGGGCCGGCGCAAGAGGGCGGCGGCGTGGAGCAGCTCGGGCAGGCATCGGCGGTTCAGGATCGCGCCCACGGTGAGGAGGTAGGGACCGCGGGCGCCCCGCCGGGCCCGCGCCTCTTCGCGGGGGGGCGGGGGGGGCAGATCATCGTCGGCGCCCAGGGGGACGTGGAGGATACGGTCGCCGCAGTCCGGGAAGTGGCCCGCAATCTCGCGCCGCGTGAACTCGGAGCAGGCCAGGATCGTGCGGGAGGCGCGAATGCTCGCCGCCACCAGCGCCCGCCGGCGAAGGCCGTCGAGGGCCCCGAAGTCCTGGGGATGCGAGAAGAACGAGAGGTCGTGGACGGCCGTCACCCGGGGGACGTCGAGGCTAAGGGGACAGGTGTAGGCGGGCGAGAAGAAGGCCTGGACGCCGTCGGCGCGGGCGGCCGCGGGCAGGCTCCGCTCCTGCCACAGGAGCCCGCGCCGGGGAGGGAGGCCGCGGCAGAGGATTCGGGGATGGGCGAGGACGGGGTCGGGGGGGGGAGGGCCGTTGAAGTAGGCCACAAGGCGGTCGCCTTCCCCCGCGGTCCAGAGCCGGAGCAGGTTGCGGAGATAGCGGCCCGTCCCCGTGGGGCGGCCTTGGAGCTCCCGGGCGTCCACGCCGATCGTGAGGGCCCCCGTCCCCAAGGACCGCGGAGTCGGGCTCACCGGCCTAGGACGCGGCGGTAGAAGCCTATGGTCTCGCGCACCGCGGCATCCCAATCGAAGCGCCGGCTCCGGGCAAGACCCTTCTGCCGCTGAGCCTCCGCGTAGGCGGGGTCGTCCAGGACGCGTTCCAAGCCCGCCGCGATCGATCCCGCGTCCGTGGGATCGACGAGGGTGCCGGCGTCGCCGGCAATCTCCTCCAGGGCTGATCCCCGTGAGCAGACCACGGGCAGCCCGGCGGCCATGGCCTCGGCGGCGGGGAGTCCGAATCCCTCTTCCAGGGAGGGCAGGACCAGAAGGGCGCAGGCGGCCATGAGGGCCCTGAGCTCGCGGGTGGCGAGGTAGCCGGTGGAGCGGATCTGGGGGCCGATCAAGGAGCCACCCTGGGCCCATCCGGGGCCGGGCCCCACGAGCACAAGGGGGGGGGTGCGGGGGCGCCGGCGGGCGAGCCCCATGTAGGCCATGGCCAGGTTCACCACGTTCTTGCGCTTTTCGTCGTTGCCCACGTAGAGGATGGCCCCCCGGGGAAGCCCGCGGCGGGCGAGCACGGCCTCGACCTCGGGGGCGGGAACGGGGGCTCGGTAGATGGGGTCGACGCCGTAGGGGGTGACCGCCAGTTTTTCCTCGGGGACGTCCAGGAGGCGCCGGATGTCGGAGGCCGTGAACTCGGAGCCGCAGAGGACGCCGTCGGCGCGACGGACGTGCGCCCGAACCAGGGGCACGTAGTCGCGCTGCACCTCCGCCCGCGTCATCTCCGGATGTTTCAGGAAGAACAGGTCATGGATGGTGAGCACGTGGCGGGCCCTCCGACCGGGGACAATCAGGGGGTGGGGTGAGTGGATGAGGTCGAGGGGGGCCCCCACCAGGCGGTCGAGGGAGGGCGCCCCCAGCCGGTTCCAGGCGAAGTTGAGGGCGCGCACGGGGATGCGGCGGTCCACGAAGGTGACGTTGGGAGCCCAGGCGCGGGCCGGGTAGCGGTCGCGGAGGGAGGCGGAGAAGAAGAAGAAGCGGTCCTCCGGCGCCGCCACCGGCAGCCTTTCCGCGAGGGCCAGGATGTAAGCCCCCGCCCCCGTGGGCCGCACGAGGGAAGGCCGGAGGTCGAGGCCCACATTCATGGTTGCTTCCGGAGTCGATGATACCAAGCCGCGCCCGGGGGCACGAGTGGGCGGG